>CBRG010000073.1 GCA_000470535.1 Streptomyces sp. AW19M42 | reverse complement strand
GGGGGAGCCGATGCCTGGGCATATAGCGCCAAATCGATAGTTTCCGCGCATAGCGGTACGCTGATCGCGGTGCCCATGAGGGGTCACCCCGCTTAACACACGGGTCCCCAGGACGGGGGCCCGGCCCCAGCCCTATCGATGCGCGGGAGGAACCATGACCAACCCCGAGCAGGACCCGAACCAGCAAGAAGGTCCGGCGGACGGTGGCGCGGCCGGTACGCCCGGTGTCCACGACGGTGGCGCCGACGGTGGCGCTGATGGCGGTGCTGATGGCGGTGCGGAGGGTCCCGCGGACGGTGGCGCGGCCGGTACGCCCGGTGTCCACGACGGTGGCGCTGATGGCGGTGCGGAGGGTCCCGCGGACGGTGGCGCGGCCGGCACGCCGGGTGTCCACGACGGTGGGGCGGACGGCGGTGCGGACCGGTCCGGCAACGGTTCTTGAGCACGCCCCGGACCGAGCTCCAGGACCCCGGTGCCGCTACGGCGGGCGCCGGGGTCCTGGAGACACGTCTGACCCGCCTGCGCCGGGAGGAGTTCGCCCGTGACGTCTGGGCGCGCACGGCGCTGCTCACCCGTCGCGCCGACGACTTCTCGGACCTGTTCTCCGCCGAGGCCGTGGACGAACTCGTCTCGCGCCGCGGACTGCGTACCCCCTTCCTCCGCGTCGCCAAGAACGGCGCCACGCTTCCCACGTCCTCGTTCACCTCCTCCGCGGGCGTGGGCGCCACCATCTCCGACCAGCTCGACGACACCGCTCTGTGGCGCGAGTTCGCCGACGGCGCCACACTCGTCCTGCAGGCCCTGCAGCGCACATGGGGCCCAGTCGCGGACTTCAGCACCGGGTTGAGCGGGGAGCTGGGACATCCCGTCCAGGTCAACGCGTACGTCACCCCGCCCCAGAACCGAGGGTTCGACGACCACTACGACGTCCACGATGTCTTCGTCCTCCAGATCGAGGGCAGCAAGCGCTGGATCGTCCACCGGCCCGTACACCCCGACCCGCTGCGTGACCAGCCCTGGACCGATCACCGCTCCGCCGTCGCCGAGGCCGCCGTGGACGAGCCCCACATCGACACCGTGCTCGCGCCGGGTGATGTCCTCTACCTGCCCCGGGGCTGGCTGCACGCCGCCGAGGCGCAGGGCGAGGTCTCGATCCACCTGACGCTCGGAATCCACAACTGGACCCGCTACGAGCTGGCGGAACAGCTCGCCCAGGCCGCCCTGGCGGCGCTGCGCGACGACCCGGGCATGCGGGGTTCGCTGCCCCTGGGAGTGGACGGTCCGGCCGGCGAGGTGGACCTGGTGCGCGAACGCCTCGTCGCGGCGGTCACGGAGTCCGACGCCACTTTGCTGTTCCACCACGCGCGGCGGGCGCAGGGACGGCCGGCGCCGCTGGGGCCACTGGCCCAGCTCGCGGCCGTCGACGGCCTCGGCCCCCGGACTCCCGTCCGGCTCCGGGAGGCACTGGAAGCACGGCTGGAGGGCGGGCGTCTGACCACCCGCGTGGGCGGGCTCGACGTGCCGGAGAAGGATCTGCCGTCGCTGACCCGTCTGCTCGACGGTGAGGTCCGCACGGCCGGGGATCTCGGCGTCGAGCTCGCCGGGAGACTGCTGCACGCGGGCGTGCTCCTGCCCGCCGGTCCGTGACGCCGCCGCGGTGACCGAGTGAGGGAAGTGGAGCGTTTCTTCTGCGCCGGCGCCGCCCGGGACCGCGGCGACCCCATCATCGGCACGGCCCCGTACGGCCTCGTCTGGGTCCTCATCGAGTACCGGGGCGGATGGCCGGTCAACGGCTTCGACGGCCTCGATCTGCCGCCCGGCGTCAAAGCGCTCCTGTTCGCCTCCGCCCAGGCGGTGAGGGCGCGCGTCCTTCTGATCAGGCGCCATGGACGCCGCAGGCACGAGGGCCCGAAGCGCTGGGCGGTGCTGCGCTACGAGGGCTCCGGCGCCCATCGCCAGCAATGGGGCACATGGAGTCGGGACGAGGACCTGGCGGAGGTCGCCAGAGCGCTCGGTACCCCGGGAGAACCCGGAGCTCCGGGAGAACCCGGCCTCCCTCCCGTCGTGCTCGTCTGCGCCCACGGTCGGCACGACACCTGCTGCGCGGTGCGCGGACGGCCCGTGGGTCGCGCTCTGAACGAGCGCTGGCCCGACCTGGTGTGGGAGTGCACGCATGTCGGTGGTGACCGGTTCGCCGCCAATATCGTCGTCGCACCCGACGGCGTCTACTACGGGGGTCTGGACGCCGGGTCATCCGTCGAAGTGGTCGGCGAACACCTGGCCGGACGTATCCACGCGGAACATCTGCGTGGATACACGGACCTCCCTCCGCCCCAGCAGGCGGCTGTGGCAGCCCTGCTCGGACGCTTCGGCCCCGCCGGCCGACACGACTACACGGTCGCCGGAACCTCCCGCGTCGGCACCCACTGGCTGATCCGGATCATCGGTCACCAGCCCCGTCCGACGGCCTACGACGTCGAGGTACGGGCCTACCGCGCCCCACCGCACCAGCTGACCTGCCACGGCCCGGCGATGAGCTCCGCAGCCGTCCACGAGGCCACGTCGATCCGTATCGTCTGAAGCGGGCGCCGCGGGGGAGCCAGGCATGGCACGCCTCCGCCCCGGAGCCGTGCGGTACCGGGGCGGAGGCGTACGCGGCAGGAGTCAGCGCAGCTGCTCGTACGCGGGCAGCGTCAGGAAGTCCGCGTAGTCCTGGTCCAGGGAGACCTGGAGCAGCAGGTCGTGGGCCTGCTGCCACTTGCCGGCGGCGAAGGCCTCGTCGCCGGTCTCGGCGCGGATCGCCGTCAGTTCCTCGGCCGCGACCTTGCGGGCCAGCTCCGCCGTGGCGTGCTCGCCGTTCTCGAAGACCACGTCCGCGTTGATCCACTGCCAGATCTGCGAGCGCGAGATCTCGGCGGTGGCGGCGTCCTCCATCAGGTTGAAGATGGCGACCGCGCCCATGCCGCGCAGCCAGGCCTCGATGTAGCGGATGCCGACCGCGACGGCGTTGCGCAGACCGTCGTAGGTGGGCTTTGCGTGCAGGGTGTCGATGGCGATGAGATCGCCGGCGGCCACCGAGACGTCCTCGCGCAGGCGTTCCTTCTGGTTCGGCTTCTCGCCGAGGACCGCGTCGAAGGAGGCCATCGCGATCGGGACCAGGTCGGGGTGGGCGACCCAGGAGCCGTCGAAGCCGTCGCCGGCCTCGCGGTCCTTGTCGGCCTTGACCTTCTCGAACGCGACCTTGTTGACCGCGGCGTCACGGCGGGACGGGATGAAGGCCGCCATGCCGCCGATCGCGTGGGCGCCGCGCTTGTGGCAGGTGCGGACCAGGAGTTCGGTGTACGCCCGCATGAACGGGGCGGTCATCGTCACCGCGTTGCGGTCCGGCAGGACGAACTTGGCGCCGCCGTCACGGAAGTTCTTGACGATGGAGAAGAGGTAGTCCCAGCGGCCCGCGTTCAGCCCGGAGGCGTGGTCGCGGAGCTCGTAGAGGATCTCCTCCATCTCGTAGGCGGCGGTGATCGTCTCGATCAGGACCGTGGCGCGGACGGTGCCCTGCGGGATGCCGAGCCGGTCCTGGGCGAAGACGAAGATGTCGTTCCAGAGGCGGGCCTCCAGGTGCGACTCCGTCTTCGGCAGGTAGAAGTACGGGCCCTTGCCGAGGTCGATGAGGCGCTGCGCGTTGTGGAAGAAGTAGAGGCCGAAGTCGACCAGCGCGCCGGGCACCGGGGTGCCGTCGAGCTGGAGGTGGCGCTCGTCCAGGTGCCAGCCGCGCGGGCGGGTGACGACGGTCGCGAGCTCGTCGGCGGGCTTCAGGGCGTAGGACTTGCCGGACTTCGGGTCGGTGAAGTCGATGGCGCGGTCGTAGGCGTCGATCAGGTTGAGCTGGCCGAGGACGACGTTCTCCCACGTGGGGGCGGACGCGTCCTCGAAGTCGGCGAGCCAGACCTTGGCGCCCGAGTTGAGGGCGTTGATGGTCATCTTGCGGTCGGTGGGACCGGTGATCTCCACCCGGCGGTCGTTGAGGGCCGCGGGGGCCGGTGCGACCTTCCAGGAGTCGTCCGCACGGATCGCCGCGGTCTCCGGCAGGAAGTCCAGCGTGGAGGTGCGGGCGATCTCGGCGCGGCGCTCGCCGCGGCGGGCGAGGAGCTCGTCACGGCGCGGGGTGAACCGGCTGTGCAGCTCGGCCACGAACGCGAGAGCCGCGGGGGTGAGGACCTCGTCCTGCCGGGGCAGGGGCTCGGCATCGACGATGGCCAGCGAGGACGGCGCTGGTGCGGACATGAGCTGTCACTCCTTCAGCGGGCGGTGCGGACGGCGTTCACGGCCGCCGGGTCGCCTGAAATGGCACGGCGTGCCATGGCTCCGGGATACGGTCGTGGCCGCCGTCTGGGGTGCAGAGGGCTTCTGACCAGTGGATAGTAGTTTCCTCATGGTGGAAGTTCAATGGTTTGTTGATGTCGAGATTCTCCGGGTCGACAGAAGTGGGCCCTCGCTGGCGCAGCGTGCCAGCGCGTTCACTCAAGGTGGAACAGGTCCTCCGCCGTGTCGATGTCGTACGCCTGAGCCACATCGGAACACTCGACGAGCGTGATCGCATCGCGGTGCGCCCGCAGATAGGCGCGCGCCCCCTGATCGCCCACCGCCCCCGCCGAGAGTTCAGCCCACAGATCGGCCCCGAACATCACCGGATGGCCGCGTTCACCCGCGTAAGAGGCCGCTGCCAGGCTCGTACGGGAGCGGTACGCCGACCGCACCCGCGCCACCGCCCCGGCGCCGATGCCGGGCTGGTCGACCAGCAGGACGACGACGGCGTCCGCGTCCGTCCCGGCGAGGGCGGCGAGCCCCGCCCGCAGCGAGGAGCCCATGCCCTCGGTCCACTCCGGGTTGACGGTCACCGCGCAGCCGGACAGCTCCGCCCTGGCCCGCACCTCGTCGGCCGCCGCGCCGAGCACCACATGGACCGGGCCGCAGCCGCCGTCCCGCAGGGTGCCCACCGCGTGGTCGACGAGGAGGCCGCCGCGGTGTTCCAGCAGCGCCTTGGGGCGGCCGCCCAGTCGGCGGCCGCCGCCCGCGGCGAGGAGTAGCCCGGCGACGGCCGGGTTGACGAAGGGGGAGGAATGGAGCGGAGCGCTTGTCATGCGGCCTGGATACCTCACAAGCCGGGCTCCCGCACAGACGGACCGTTTCTGCAACTGCCTGTGATCGCGCGGGACACACCGGGTTCCGTCCGCGGAGTGGCGCCCGGCACCTTTTATGGCGTTAACTTGCCCGCACCCCCGGACACTTGACCACCGTTCGGGGCTCGGTCGAAACATCAGCACAACGATGTGCGAGGGGGAGTGCTTTGTTGAAAAGCGTGGGGCAGGCGCGGGTGACCAGCAGTAACGAGGACCCGAGGGTGACGGAGCTGCGTACGGCAGTCTCCCGGCTCCGGCGGGAGCTCGCCGGACATCCTGCGGAGTTCCCGGACCGGGCGATCGCCGAGGACGAGCTGACGGCGCTGGACGCGATGGCGGTCAGCGGCGCGCCCGAGATCCCCCGGCTCCGCCGCTCGCTGCTGCTGATCGCGGGGGCGATCGGCTCGGTCAGCGCGCTGGCGTCGGCACTCAGGGACGTACGGGTCGCCGTGGACCTCTTCGGGGAGCCGCCGCGCCGCTGAACCGGAGCCACCGCCCTTCCCCCGGGCGCCCGGGGGGAGGACGGCGGCTCAGCGGCGGATGAGCCTGCGGGCCGTCGCCGCCGCGACCGCCGCCGTGCGTGAGTCGACGCCCAGCTTGGCGTAGATGTGCACCAGATGGGACTTCACCGTCGCCTGGCTCAGGAACAGTTTCTTGCTGATCCGCAGGTTCGACAGTCCCTCGCCCACCAGTTGCAGGACCTCCAGCTCGCGCTTGGTGAGGGCCTGCGCGGGGGTCCTCATCCGGTCCATCAGCCGGTGCGCGACGGCCGGGGCGAGCGCGGACCGGCCGGCCGCCGCCGTACGGACCGCGGCCGCCAGCTCCTCCGGCGGGGCGTCCTTCAGCAGATAGCCGGCAGCCCCCGCCTCGACCGCGGCGAGGATGTCCGCGTCCGTGTCGTAGGTGGTCAGGATCAGCACCCGGGGCGCGTCCGGCACCGCGGTGATCGCGGCGGTGGCCTCGGAGCCGTGCAGACCGGGGCCGAACTGCAGGTCCATCAGGACGACGTCGAACTCGCCGGTCGCGGCCAGGGCCACGGCCCGCTCGGCGGTGGCGGCCTCGGCGGCGACATGGAAGTCCGGCTCGGTGTCCAGGACGGCCCGCAGCCCCGCCCGGACCACCGGGTGGTCATCGGCGAGCAGCAGCCTGATCGGCGTGGTCATGCGGGGTCCTGTCCGTTCGTGGCGGCGACGGGGAGCGGCAGCGTGAGGGCGACGGCCGTGCCCTGGCCGGGTGCCGACTCGACGCTCAGCGTGCCGCCCAGCGAACGGGCCCGGGAGCGCATGGCGGGCAGCCCGAAGCCACCGGTCCCGGTGCCGACGCCGCCGGCCGGGGCGGTGTCCGGCGAGAAGCCGTGACCGTCGTCGACCACGTCCAGCGACACCGAGGTGTCCATGAAGCTCAGCGTGATCTCGGCCCGCCGCGCCTGCGCGTGCCGCACGGTGTTGGCCAGCGCCGACTGCGCGGTACGCAGCAGCGCCACCTCGTACGGGGTGGGCAGTTCCACCGGGGTGCCGCTGACGGCGAACTGCACGGTGAGAGCGGCGTCCGTACTGCGGCCCGAGAGCCGTTCCAGGGCGGCCGCGAGTGAGCCGTTCTCCAGGTCGGGCGGGGTCAGGGCGCGGACGAAGCGGCGGGCCTCGGCGAGGTTGTCCTGGGCGGCCTCGCGGGCCTGGCGGACATGGGGGGTGGCGGGCGCGTCCGGTTCCAGGGTGCGTTCCGCCGCGCGCAGGAGCAGCTGAATGCTGGAGAGGCCCTGCGCGAGGGTGTCGTGGATCTCCCTCGCCAGCCGTTCGCGTTCCGCGAGCGTGCCCGCGGTGCGTTCGGCCGCCGCCAGCTCCGCCCGGGTCGAGACGAGCTCCTCGATGAGTTCGCGGCGCCGCTCGCTCTCCCGGAAGAGCGCGTCGTACCCGAGCACCGTCGCGACGGCCACCGCGGCGCCGAGCACCGGGCCGATGAAGGTGCCGGGCGTGACCGCCTGCCCGTGCACCAGGAAGCTGGTGATGGCGGCGGCCGCGGTCACCGCCACGGCGGGCAGCCCCCAGCGCATCGGCAGCAGATGCAACTGGAGGAAGTAGAACGGGAACGCCACCCACAGCCCGTCCGGCGACAGCGCCAGCAGCACCAGCCAGAGCGCCCCCAGTACGCCGAGCCAGCACGCCCCCGCCCGGGTCCCCGGCTGTACGACGGGGGCCGGCGCACCCGCCGCGTACACCGCGGCCAGCACGCAGGACACCACGACGACGGCGGTCGCGTGCTGATCTCCGGCGCTCACGGCCTTGACCGCCGCCAGCGCCAGCAGTCCCAGCAGCAGGGCGTGCAGACACAGCCGCAGCGCGGCGGCGACCGGCGGATGAACACGTGTTTCCATGATTCGTCCAGCGTAGGCGGGCGGTGCCGGGGGCCGGTCAATCGAAAGGTTGATGTCGGGCCCAGCCGGCGGGCGATGTTTCCCGGGCCGCCCGGACCGACGCTGGAGTCATGTTCGTCGCATGGAGAGATCTTCGGTTCGCCAGAGGCCGGTTCGCGCTCATGGGCACGGTCGTGGTGCTGATCACGCTGCTCGTGGGTCTGCTGTCCGGCCTCACGGCCGGACTGGCCCGGGAGAACACCTCGGCCGTCACGGGGCTGAGCGCCGACCACCTGGCGTTCGCCGCCCCGCCCGACGGCCAGTCGGTGTCCTTCACCGATTCCACCGTCGAGGAGAGCGCCTGGCGGAGCTGGTCCGGGCAGCCCGGCGTCGAGAGGGCCCAGCCGCTCGGCATCCGCACGATCGACGCCGCCGCGGTCGCGGGGGAGCGGACGGCGGCCGTCTCGGCGTTCGGCGTCGAACCGGACAGCGGCCTGGCGCCCTCCGGAGCTCCGGTGGGACCGGGAAAGGTGGTGCTCTCCGCGCAGGCCGCAGAGGACCTCTCCGTCCGGACGGGTGACCGGCTGCGGCTCGGCAGTGCCGAGGTCACCGTCGCGGCAGTCGCGGGCGACGCCTCGTACAGCCATACGCCGGTCGTCTGGACCGCGCTGGCCGACTGGCAGCGGCTCGGAGCCGACGGCGCGGCCCGTGCCACCGTGATCGCCCTGACCACCACCGGCGGCGCGGACCTGGCGGCGGGCGACCGCGAGGCCGGCACCAGCACGCTCACCCTGGACGGCTCCCTCACCGCGATCGGTTCCTACCAGGCCGAGAACGGCTCGCTCCAGCTGATGCGCGGATTCCTCTTCGCCATCTCCGCCCTGGTCATCGGCGCCTTCTTCACCGTCTGGACGATCCAGCGCAGCGGCGACGTCGCCGTCCTCAAGGCACTCGGTGCCTCCACGCCCTATCTGCTCCGGGACGCACTCGGGCAGGCCGTGGTGATGCTCGCCATCGGTACGGGGATCGGCACCGCCCTCGCCTCCGGCATCGGCGCCCTGGTCAGCGGCGGCGCCGTGCCCTTCGTCCTGGAGGCATCGACCGTCCTCGGCCCGGCGGCCGTCATGATCGCCCTCGGCGCCGTCGGGGCGGCCCTGTCCATCCGGCGGATCACCGCCGTCGACCCGCTCACCGCACTCGGGAGTGCCCGATGACCCTCACGCTCACCGATGTCACGCTCACCTTCCCCGACGGCGACGGGCGGCTCACCGCCCTGGACCGGGTGACACTCGACGTGCCCGCCGGTACCCTCACCGCGGTCGTCGGCCCCTCCGGCTCGGGCAAGTCCAGCCTGCTGGCCGTGGCCGCGACCCTGGTCACCCCGGACGAGGGGGCCGTCGTCGTCGCGGGGACGGACACGGTGGGGCTCAGCCGCGCGGACAAGGCGGCGCTGCGCCGCGAGCGGATCGGCATCGTCTTCCAGCAGCCCAATCTGCTGCCGTCGCTGACCGCCGCGGAGCAGCTCCAGGTCATGGCCCATCTGTCGGGCGGTGCGCCCCGGGCCGCCCGCACCCGGGCGCTGGAACTGCTCGACGCGGTCGGCCTGGCCGACAGGGCCGACGGCAGGCCGCACCAGCTCTCCGGTGGCCAGCGCCAGCGGATCAACATCGCGCGGGCCCTGATGAACGACCCGGCGGTCCTGCTCGTCGACGAGCCGACCAGCGCGCTGGACCACGAACGGGGAGCGGCCGTGCTGGACCTGCTCGTCACGCTGACCCGCGAGCGGTCCACGGCGACCGTCATGGTCACCCACGACCGGACCCACCTGGACCGGATGGACGTGACGGTCACGATGCGGGACGGCCGGCTGACCGCCCCGGCACCGGCCTGACCGCCCGGCCCCGACCGCCCCGCCCCGACTGCCCCGGCCGTCGCCGGACGCGGGGGTGGCCCGGAGCCTTCGCGCCCCGGGCCACCGCTCCTTCGGTCGTAACCGCCTCAGCCGGACGCCGTCCCGCTGCTGGCCAGCACCTCGGAGAGCTCCTTGGCGGCCTGCTGGAGGATCGGCACGATCCGCTCGGTGGCCGCCTCTGTCACCCGGCCCGCCGGACCCGAGATCGAGATCGCGGCAGAGGTCGGCGAGTTGGGTACCGAGACCGCGAGGCAGCGCACCCCTATCTCCTGCTCGTTGTCGTCCACCGCGTAGCCCGCCCTGCGGACCTGCTCCAGCGCGTCCAGGAAGCCCTCGGGGGTGGTGATCGTCTTCTCGGTGGCGGCCGGCATCCCGGTGCGCGTCAGCAGCGCCCGCACCTCGTCCGGCGGGGTGTGCGCGAGCAGCGCCTTGCCGACGCCTGTGGAGTGCGGCAGCACCCGGCGGCCCACCTCGGTGAACATGCGCATCGAGTGCTTGGACGGCACCTGCGCCACGTACACGATCTCGTCGCCGTCGAGCAGCGCCATGTTCGCGGTCTCGCCGGTCTCCTCGACCAGCCGCGCGAGATACGGGCGGGCCCAGGTGCCGAGCAGTCGTGCGGCGGACTCGCCGAGCCGGATCAGGCGCGGGCCGAGCGCATAGCGCCGGTTGGGCTGCTGGCGGACGTATCCGCAGACCACGAGCGTGCGCATCAGCCGGTGGATGGTGGGCAGCGGCAGCCCGCTGCTCGCGGAGAGCTCACTCAGGCCGACCTCGCCCCCCGCGTCGGCCATCCGCTCCAGCAGATCGAAGGCGCGCTCGAGGGACTGCACACCACCGCTGGGTCCGGCGGGCTTGGAGTCGGATGTGCTGGCGTGGGACGGCGGCACGTCAACGGTCCTTTCGAAGCGGAAGAGCAAGGCAGCAGCTTACCGGGCGCTTCCCGATCGGCCCACTGTTCCAGGGCGGCGTCCTGGCCGGTCAGGGCCCGTTTGTCCGGGTGTCCACCGGCGGCCCGACGGTTCTGAGGCACCGCCTCCGGCATATTCTACGTTCCGCTCTCCGAAATTAGTCTTTTACTTTGTGGAAATATCCAGTCGGCATCCCGAATGGTTCGCTGAGTGGCCGACGCGGAGAACGAGGGTCTTGACGGGCCGCTTTCGCGAGTGAAGACTCCTTCAACAGTTCGTTGAATTTTTGAAGTGGGGAGCACGGGTGTCCGGTACGGACGTGAAGCTGGTACTGCGCTCGACGCGCGTCGTCACTCCTGGGGGGACGCGGCCCGCGACGGTCGCCGTCACCGACGGGAAGATCGGCGCCGTTTTGGCGTACGACGCGGAGGTGCCCGAGAGCGCCCGGCTGGAGGACTTCGGTGACGACGTCCTGCTGCCCGGCCTGGTGGACACCCATGTCCATGTGAACGACCCCGGTCGCACCGAGTGGGAGGGTTTCTACACCGCCACCCGTGCCGCCGCGGCCGGCGGGATCACCACCCTGCTCGACATGCCGCTCAACTCCCTCCCGCCGACCACCACCGTCGAGCACCTGCGCGTCAAGCAGCGGGTGGCCGCCCCCAAGGCGCACATCGACACCGGCTTCTGGGGCGGCGCGATCCCGTCCAACGTGAAGGACCTGCGCCCGCTGTACGAGGCCGGGGTCTTCGGCTTCAAGTGCTTCCTGTCGCCCTCCGGCGTCGAGGAGTTCCCCGAGCTGGACCAGGAGCAGCTGGCCCGCTCGATGGCGGAGATCGCCGGATTCGGCGGGCTCCTGATCGTGCACGCGGAGGACCCGCACCACCTGGCGGCCGCGCCGCAGCGCGGCGGCCCCGCCTACGCGGACTTCCTCGCCTCCCGGCCGCGCGACGCCGAGAACACCGCGATCGAGGGGCTGATCGCCCACGCCAAGCGGCTGAACGCCCGCGTCCACGTACTGCATCTGTCCTCCAGTGACGCACTGCCGCTGATCGCCGCGGCCAAGCGCGAGGGGGTACGTGTCACGGTCGAGTCCTGCCCGCACTTCCTCACCCTCACCGCCGAGGAAGTGCCGGACGGCGCCACCGAGTTCAAGTGCTGCCCGCCCATCCGTGAGGCGGCCAACCAGGACGCGCTGTGGGAGGGGCTCGCGGACGGCACGATCGACTGCATCGTCTCCGACCACTCGCCCTGTACCACCGACCTCAAGACGCCGGACTTCGCCTCCGCGTGGGGCGGGATCTCCTCCCTCCAGCTCGGTCTGCCCGCCATCTGGACCGAGGCCCGCAAGCGCGGCCACTCGCTCGACGACGTCGCCCGCTGGATGTCGGCGGCCCCCGCCGAACTGGCCGGGCTGCGCGACAAGGGCGCGATCGAGGCCGGCCGGGACGCCGACTTCGCGGTCCTCGCCCCCGACGCCACCTTCACCGTCGACCCGGCCGGGCTGTTCCACCGCAACCAGGTCACCGCGTACGCCGGCCGGACCCTGCACGGTGTCGTCAGGTCCACCTGGCTGCGCGGCGTGCGGATCGCGTCGGACGGCGTGCTGGACGCTCCCACCGGCCGCCTCCTCGAAAGGGACCGCTGAACACAGCGGCGACGGGCCGCGCCCGACCGGCGACGCGCACGCGGTCCCGTCGGCGGGCGACGGCCGGGGCCCGCGGGTGGCTGTCCGTATCCGGGCGATACGGTGGTGACGCGGTAACGCTCAGAACTCCTCGTGGGTCTCGGGGTCCCCGCCGAACCGCTGCCGCGGCCCGGACGTGATGCGCTCCAGCTCCCCGGCCGTCAGCTCGAAGCCGAAGTAGTCCAGGTTCTCGCGCTGGCGTCCCGGATCGGCGCTCTTCGGGATCGGGACGGCCCCGAGCTGGGTGTGCCAGCGCAGTACCGCCTGCCCCGGCGTCACCCCGTGCGCCTCCGCGACGGCGACGATACCGGGATCGGCCAGCAGATCGTGGCCCCGCCCCAGTGGGCCCCAGCTCTCCGTGATGATGCCCTTGGCGGCGTGCACGGCCCGCAGCTCCTCCTGCGGCAGCCGCGGATGCATCTCGATCTGGTTGACGGCGGGCAGCACCCCCGTCTCCCGCTCCAGCCGGTCCAGGTGGTCCGCGGTGAAGTTGGAGACCCCGATCGACCGTACGAGCCCCTCCTCGCGGAGCCGGATCATCGCCTTCCAGGTGTCCACGTACAGGTCCACGCGGGGCAGCGGCCAGTGGATGAGATAGAGGTCCACATAGGAGAGGCCGAGGTTGCGCCGGGACTCCTCGAACGAGGCCAGCGTCTTCTCGTACCCCTGGTGGCGGCCCGGCACCTTGGTGGTGACGAAGACGTCCTCCCGGTCCACCCCGCTGCGGGCGATCCCGCGCCCGGTGCCGGTCTCGTTTCCGTAGTTCAGCGCGGTGTCGACGAGCCGGTAGCCGAGGCCCAGGGCCCCGGCGACGGCCTCCTCGGCCGCGTCGTCGTCCAACGGCCAGGTGCCGAGCCCGACCGCGGGCACGGTCCGGCCGTCGTTCAGCTTGTGCGACGGGGTCTCGGTCATGGTCGTTCCTCTCGCCGGACGGCTTCCTGCCTGCCCGGCCAGCCTAAGGGCTGTCCCGTGATCCCTGCCGGGAGCACGACGCCGGCTACGGCACCTCGCCGCGTTGTCGGAACGCCCGAATGCGTCCAGTGTGCGGACGCCCCTCCGCCTTGCGGCGCATCGCATCTGACGCCGCGCGCCGATCCGCCAGATTACGGGACAGCCCTCAGGGCCCTTCGTTCGGAGCAGGCCGGGCTCACTTCTCCCGGTCGGCCTCGCTTTGCAACTGGGCGATGACCTCGTCCACCCGGCTCCGCTCGTAGCCTCGGCGGACCAGTTCGAAGGCCGCGACCCCGGCCGGCGGGGCGCCGCCGCGGAGCCGGGTGACGTAGGCGTCGACCTGATCGCGGTCATAGCCGCGCCGGGCGATGGTGAAGCCGAACTCCTCGTACAGCGGGCGTTCGTACTCCCCGCGTGCCCCGCGTGACCGGAACATGGGTGCCTCCTCCGGACGGCTGGGCGGACGGACCGGACACGTCCGCCCACCCTGCCACGGAAGTCAGGCGGCGTGGCCCCCGTCCACCACGACCTCGGTGCCGGTGATGTACGCGGCCTCGTCACCGGCCAGGTAGGCGATGAGCGAGGCCACTTCACCGGCCGTGCCGAACCGGTCCAGCGCGGTCGCGGCCCGCTGCCCGGCGGCGAACGGGCCGTCGGCCGGGTTGAGATCGGTGTCCACCGGTCCGGGCTGGACCAGGTTGACGGTGATCCCGCGCGGGCCGAGTTCGCGGGCGAGCGGCTTGGTGAGCCCCGACAGCGCCGACTTGCTCATCGCGTAGAGCGTGCCGCCCGGTCCGCCCGCGAACCGGCTCAGGGCCGTACCGAGGGTGATGATGCGGCCGCCGCGCTCCATCAAGCCGGCCGCCGCCCGGCAGGCCAGGAAGACGGCCCGCACGTTGACCGCGAGTACCCGGTCCACATCGGCGGTGCTGAGGGTGTCGATGGGGCCGAGAACGCCGATGCCCGCGTTGTTGACCAGGACGTCGAGCCGGCCGAACGTCTCCGCGGTCCGGTGCACCGCCGCGCAGGCGGCCTCCGGATCGGCCGAATCGGCGCGCAGGGCGACCGCGCGGCGGCCGTACGCCTCGATCCTCCGCACGGTCTCCTGTGCGCCTTCTTCGTCCCTGGCGTAGGTCAGCGCCACGTCGGCGCCGTCCTGGGCGAGCCGCAGGGCGGTCGCGGCGCCGATGCCGCGGCTGCCGCCGGTGACGAGCGCGACGTGGTGGGAGCCGGTGCTGCTGGTGCTGTTCATCGGGGGTCCTGTCCGGTTGCCGGTGGTGGTGTGGTGTCGCCGGGTGGCTGACAAGGACAAGGAAAGTTCTTCGGCGGACCGGAGACCGGCGGTAAACGGACGCCCACTCCGCTACGGCGGCCGGGTCGACCGATGAGTTGCGGCCCGTGCGGGGGTCGGAACAGATGGAAGCGGAATCCGCGGCCGTAACCGAGTTCCCGAAGGAGCAGGACCATGGCGAAACTGGCTCTCATCACCTTTCTGACCCTCGACGGCGTCATGCAGGCCCCCGGCGCTCCCGAGGAGGATCCGAGCGGAGGCTTCGAGTACGGCGGCTGGCAGGCCCCGGTCATCGACGAGGACAGCGGGCGGTTCGTCGCGGAGTTGTTCGACCGCTCGGCGGCCTTCCTGCTGGGCAGGCATACCTACGACATCTTCGCGGGGTACTGGCCGGGTATCACCGACCCGGACCATCCGATCGCCTCCCGGCTCAACCGGTACCCCAAGTACGTCGTCTCGACCACGCTGGAGAAGGCCGACTGGGAGAACACCACCGTGATCTCCACCGATGTCGCCGCGGAGATCGCCCGGATCAAGGAGCGCACGCAAGGGGGCGAGGTGCACATCTACGGCAGTGGCGTGCTCGCCCGGTCCCTGATGGCGCAGGGCCTGATCGACGAGTACAACCTGCTGGTGCACCCGGTGGTGCTCGGCGCCGGCAAGCGGCTGTTCACGGACGGCGGGCTGCCCACCGCCTTCGAGCTGACCGGCGCCCGCACGACCCCCAACGGCATCGCGATCAACACCTATCGGCCCACCGGGCGGGCCGAGTTCGGCTCCATCCCCGACGGCACGTGAACGACCGGCACGTGAACGACCGGCACGTGAATGATCGGCACGTGAACGACCGGTACGTGAACGACGGGTGCCGAACGAGCGGTACGTGAACGGCCCGCGAGGTCAGGCGCCGTGCGGCGGGCTCCAGTCCGGCGAACGGCCGAGCGTCGACAGAATGAGCCGGAAGGTGTCCGCGCCACCGGGCCCCGCCGTCCCGCCGGCCGGCAGGGCGGGCCGGAAGGACGCACCGGGCCGCTCGCGCGCCGCGCCGCCGGGGACGCCCAGGGCGATGGGCAGCGCGGCCTCGACGACGTCCGGAGGGAAGCCGGTCCGCAGCCCGAGGGAGGCCGCCGCGTCCCAGGAGTGCACGACGTAGTCGATGAAGTGGAAGCCGATCGCGGTGGGTGCGGCGAACGTCGCGGCGGCGTCGATCTCCGGAAGCGCGAACCGCCGCTCCAGCACGCCCGGTTCGGCGAACGCGTCCAGCACCACGTCGGCCGCCTCGCGGTACCGGGCGGCCGGATCGTCCCCGTACGGGAGGGTCCGCCAGGCGGCCGCACCGGCTCCACGACCCTGCGCGGCGGCGGCGAAGCCGAGGTGCTGGGTGCCCATGTGCTCGACGAGGCGGCGCAGCGTCCAGTCGGAGCAGGGAGAGGGCCGGTCCCAGTCGTCGGGGCCCGCGCTCTGCACGATGCGCACGGATTCCAGCACTGCGGCCCGGTCGAGCTGCACGATGTCCACGGTAGGGAGTTCCCTTCATCGAGCGGGTCGAGCGGCGGATCGAGGAGGCGCCGCTCTTGCTCAGCCGGAGTTCGGAGGCGAGCCGGCCGAGCGAGAGACCTTCGAGGCCCTCCACCGACGCGGCCGCGGCCGCGTGCGCGTGCGCGAGCACCAGCTGCCGGGTGCGGTTGCCCCGTTCGACCCTTCCGTCCTGGCGTACTCCCGCCATCTGGCTACTCCGTGCTCGGTGGGGTGCGGGGCGCCCGACGTCGGGCCGGTCCCGGGGCTCGCCATTGTAGAAGGGCGACCGGTACGGTGATCGTTCCGCGTGCGAGCCAGTGAGGTCTCCGCATCCTGCCTGTAAAGAACCAGGAGATCCGGGTGTCCTCGATCGCCGTTCCAGTCCTCGCCCCGCCGCGCCGGGCGTGGCTCACCGATCTGCCAGTTCTGCTGGTCGCGGTCGTCTGGGGGTCCAGCTACCTGGCGGCCAAGGGCATCACCACGGCGGAGACCGTCATCGCCGTCCTGGTGCTCAGATTCGCCGTCGTGCTGCCCGTCCTGGTGGTCGCCGGACGGCGCAGGCTGTCGGCGCTGACCGGGGCGCAGTGGCGGGGCGCAGGGCTGCTGGGCCTGGTGCTCAGCGGGATCTTCCTGGTGGAGACGTACGGCATCGTGCACACCTCGGCGACCAACGCCGGGCTCATCATCAGCCTCACCATGGTCTTCACCCCGCTCGCCGAGGCCGCGGTGACCCGAGTGCCGCCGGCCGGGAGCTTTCTCGCCGCGGCCGCGCTCTCCGTGGCCGGTGTGGTGCTGCTGACCCAGGGCAGTGGATTCACCAGCCCCTCGGCGGGCGATCTGCTGATGCTCGTCGCCGCCCTGGCCCGCACCCTCCACGTACTGCTCATGGCGCGCATCAGGTCCGTCCGCTCTGCGGACTCGCTGTCGCTGACGACCGTCCAGCTCGGCAGCGCGGTCGTCGTCTTCGCCCTGCTGGCCGCCGTCCCCGGCACCGGCGGGTCGCCGTGGTCGGTCGCCGCCGGATTCGGTGTCCGCGAGTGGGGCGGGTTGCTCTTCCTGTCGGTCTTCTGCACGCTCTTCGCGTTCTTCGTGCAGATGTGGTCCGTACGCCGCACCTCACCGTCCCGGGTCAGCCTGCTGCTCGGTACGGAACCGCTCTGGGCCGCCGCCGTCGGCATCGCGATCGGCGGCGAACGCCTCGGCGTCCTCGGAGCGGCGGGTGCGGTCCTGGTGCTCGCGGGTACGGCCTGGGGGCGTCGCAGCGCGGCCCCGGCTACTCCTTGACCGAGTCCGACGCGATCATGACGGCGGTCCCCGCCACCACCAGCACGATGCTGACGAACAACGAGTAGCCGCCGACGAACGGCAGCCGTTGCACCAGGCCGAAGAAATGGAACCAGCCGAGCCATTCGTGGAGCAGCCCCGCGGCACCCTGGGCGAACATCAGGAAGCCGACCGTCTCGCAGAGTCTCTTCATGGGAGTGAGCCTGGCGCGCCGCACACCGCCGCCGCATCGGCCGGTGGTCCGGGCCGCTCGTCCGAAAGTCTTCCCTTCCGCGACTTTGGTCGCTTCCCGGCTCCGAACCGCCGGAAGCCACGATTCCGCTGCGTAGCTTTGTCGATATGACGCGCACGGAGTACCCCTGGCTGCTGCCCTCGGCGATGGCCGACCCCGAGCTGCCCGGTGACCGAGGCGCCCGCTCCCGGCGTACCGTGCGCGACTGGATCGTCGACATCACGGCATTCCTCTGTGCGGCGGGCATCGGGCTGGCGACCGTCGCGACGATCGAGGCGGACCCCACCACACCCGATGGCGTGGTCTTCGTCGACTCGCTGATCGGCGCCGCGGCCTGCTGCGCGCTGTGGGTCCGGCGGCGGTGGCCGGTGGGCCTCGCGGTGGCGTTGACGGCGCTCTCCATCGTGGAGCCCGTCGCGGCCGGAGCGCTGCTGGTGGCCCTGTTCAGCGTGGCCGTTCACCGGCCGTTCCGCCCCGTCGCCTTCGTCGGCGCTGGGGCCCTGGCCGTCGCCCCGATCCAGCCCTACGTGCGCCCCGACCCGACCACCTCGTTCCTCGCGTCCACGATCATCGGCATCCTGCTGATCCTGCTGGTGCTCAGTTGGGGCATGGTCGTACGCTCCAGACGCCAGCTCGTCATCACCCTGCGCGAGCGCGCCCGGCGCGCCGAGACCGAGGCCGGACTGCGCGCCGAACAGGCCCAGCGGCTGGCCCGCGAGGACATCGCCCGCGAGATGCACGACGTCCTCGCGCACCGGCTGACCCTGCTCAGCGTCCACGCCGGAGCCCTGGAGTTCCGGCCCGACGCACCCCCGGCAGAGGTGGCCCGCGCCGCCGGAGTCATCCGGGACAGCGCGCACGAGGCGCTCCAGGACCTCCGCGAGATCATCGGCGTTCTGCGCAGCCCCCGGGACAGCGAGGGCGACCGGCCGCAGCCCACCCTCGCCACGCTCGACGCGCTGGTCGCCGAATCCCGCCTGGCCGGGATGAAGGTGGCCCTCGACAACGACCTGGCCGACCCGGACGCGGCACCCGCCGCCACCGGCCGCACCGTCTACCGCATCGCCCAGGAGGGCCTGACCAACGCCCGCAAGCACGCACCGGGCACCGAGGTCACCGTCAGGGTCAGCGGCGGCCCGGGGCAGGGCATCACCGTCGAGGTGCGCAACCCGGCCCCCACCGAGCCCTTCGAGCAGGTGCCCGGGTCCGGGCAGGGGCTCATCGGGCTGACCGAACGGGCCACCCTCGCCGGCGGCCGCCTCGACCACGGACCGGAACCGGGCGGCGGGTTCGCGGTCCGGGCTTGGCTACCGTGGCCGTCATGACCACCCCGACTCCCGCCCCTGCCGACCGTCCCGTCCGGCTCCTCATCGTCGACGACGACCCACTCGTACGGGCCGGGCTCACCCTGATGCTCGGCGGCGCCGACGACATCGACATCGTGGGGGAGGGTGCCGACGGCAGCGAGGCGCCCGGACTCGTCGAACGGCTCCGGCCGGACGTCGTCCTGATGGACATCCGGATGCCGGTCATGGACGGGCTGACCGCCACCGAGGTGCTGCGCGGCCGCCCGGACGCCCCCGAGGTCATCGTCCTGACCACCTTCCACGCCGACGAACAGGTGCTGCGCGCGATCCGCGCCGGAGCGGCCGGCTTCGTACTCAAGGACACCCCGCCCGGACAGATCGTCGACTCGGTGCGCCGCGTGGCGGCCGGTGACCCGGTCCTGTCGCCCGCGGTCACCCGGCAGCTCATGGCCCGCGCCGCAGGGCCCGGCGGGGAGGAGAAGGCCGACCGCGCGCAGGGGGCCCG
>CBRG010000072.1 GCA_000470535.1 Streptomyces sp. AW19M42 | reverse complement strand
AGCGCCGCGGCGAGGACCGGGAAGGCCAGCAGGACCAGGACACCGGTCAGCAGGACGTTCCAGACGAAGATCGGCATGCGGAACATCGTCATGCCGGGTGCGCGCATGCAGATGATCGTGGTGATGAAGTTGACCGAGCCGAGGATCGTGCCGAATCCGGAGAAGGCCAGACCCATGATCCACATATCGGCGCCGACGCCCGGCGAGCGGACCGCGTCCGAAAGCGGGGAGTAGGCGAACCAGCCGAAGTCGGCCGCACCCTGCGGGGTGAGGAAGCCGGCCACCGCGATGATCGAGCCGAAGAGGTAGAGCCAGTACGCGAACATGTTCAGCCGCGGGAACGCCACGTCGGGCGCACCGATCTGCAGCGGCATGATCCAGTTCGCGAACCCGGCGAACAGCGGCGTCGCGAACATCAGCAGCATGATCGTGCCGTGCATCGTGAACGCCTGGTTGAACTGCTCGTTCGACATGATCTGCGTACCCGGACGGGCCAGCTCGGCGCGCATGAAGAGCGCGAGCAGACCGCCGATGCAGAAGAAGGCGAACGATGTGACCAGGTACATCGTGCCGATCGTCTTGTGGTCAGTGGTGGTCATCCACTTGATGACGACGTTTCCCGGCTGCTTGCGCCGGACCGGCAGCTCGTCCTCGTACGAGTCGTCTGCTGCCGCGGCACCCTGAGGTTCGTTGAGGATGCTCACAGTTTGTTCGTCTCCGCATTCCTGGCCGGGTCAGTCTGCTCGATGCCGGCCGGCACGTAGCCCGTGTTGCCCTTCTTCGCCAGCTCCTTGAGGTGCGCCTGATAGCGCTCCGGGGAGACGACCTTGACGTTGAAGAGCATGCGGGAGTGGTCGGCGCCACAGAGCTCGGCGCACTTGCCCATGAAGGTGCCCTCCTGGTTGGGAGTCACCTCGAAGGAGTTGGTGTGGCCCGGAATAACGTCCTGCTTCATGAGGAACGGCACCACCCAGAAGGAGTGGATGACGTCACGCGAAGTCAGGATGAAGCGGACCTTCTCCCCCTTGGCCAGCCACAGGGTCGGACCGGGGTTGCCGTTCTGCGGATTCCGGGTTCCCGGGACACCGACGTCGTAGACGCCGTCAGCACCCTTGGGGAAGTCCTTGCGGAACCGGTCCGGGATGGCGTCGAGCTCCTTGGGGACCTCGTTGCCCGTGGCGGCAGAGCCGTCCACGTTCTCGATGTAGTTGAAGCCCCAGCTCCACTGGTAGCCGACCACGTTGACCGTGTGGGCGGGCTTCGGGGAGAGTTCGAGGATCTTCGATTCGTCGCGCGCGGTGAAGTAGAACAACACCGAGACGATGATGAGGGGGACCACAGTGTACAACGCCTCGATCGGCATGTTGTACCGGGTCTGCGGAGGAACCTCCACCTTGGTGCGGCTGCGCCGGTGGAAGATGACGCTCCACAGGATCAGGCCCCAGACCAGCACACCCGTGGCGAGCGCTGCCGCCCACGAGCCCTGCCAGAGGGAAAGGATCCGTGGGGCCTCTTCCGTTACCGGCGTAGGCATACCGAGGCGGGGGAAATCCTTGTATGTGCAACCGGTTGCGGTCGCCAGGATCAGGCCCGCAGTCAGCACCTGCGGCAGCTTCCGCCGCATCGGGCGCCGCGACGAGCGGTCGGAGCCGTTGGGACTCACGTAGCGCCTTCCCGAGAGTCTCGCCCGCACGGTCGGCGCGCCCGTCTCGTTTGTCGGTCGCCGCCCCTGACGCGGGCAGGGGTTTGGATGTTTATGCGGACCAAACCCTACTGGACGCTATTTGGGGTCGCGCGGGGAGGGTGCCCAACGCGCCGCCCGACTCCCCGAAGGGGTGGAATCCACGCCTCCGGCCGCCATCTGACGCCCCCTCTCCTGACCCCGCGGGCGGCCGGGTCCCCGGCCGGTCTCCGGACCCGGCTAGCGTGGCCGGGTGCCCTACTTCGACGCCGCGTCCGCCGCCCCCCTCCACCCCGTCGCCCGCCAGGCGCTGCTTGCCGCACTGGACGAGGGCTGGGCCGATCCCGCCCGGCTCCACCGGGAGGGGCGGCGGGCCCGGCTGCTGCTGGACGCGGCCCGGGAGACCGCCGCGGAGGCCGTCGGCTGCCGCCCCGACGAGCTCGTTTTCACCTCTTCCGGCACCCGGGCGGTGCACTCAGGAATTTCCGGGGCTCTCGCCGGGCGTCGGCGTGTCGGCCGCCATCTGGTGGTCTCCGCGGTCGAACACTCGTCCGTGCTCCATTCGGCGGCCGACCACGAGGGCCGGGGCGGAACGGTCACCGAGGTGCCGGTGGACCGGACGGGGGCGGTGGACCCGGCGGCGTACGGGGCGGCGCTGCGCGAGGGCACCGCGCTGGCATGCCTCCAGTCCGCCAACCACGAGGTCGGCACGGTGCAGCCGGTGGCCGAGGTCGCCGGGCTCTGCCGGGAGGCGGGGGTGCCGTTGCTGGTGGACGCCGCCCAGTCGCTGGGCCGGGAACCGGTGCCGGGGGGCTGGTCGCTGCTGGCGGCGAGCGCCCACAAGTGGGGCGGCCCGGCCGGGGTCGGGCTGCTGGCGGTGCGCAAGGGCGTCCGGTTCGCGGTCCAAGGACCGGCCGACGAGCGCGAGTCGGGGCGCGCCGCCGGCTTCGAGGACGTTCCGGCGGTCGTGGCCGCGGCGGCGTCCCTGCGGGCGGTCCGGGCGGAGGCGGCCGCCGAGTCGGTGCGGCTGCGGGCGCTGGTGGACCGGATCCGGAGCCGGGTGCCGGCGCTGGTGCCCGATGTGGAGGTCGTCGGTGACCCGGTGCGGAGGCTGCCGCATCTGGTCACGTTCTCCTGTCTCTATGTCGATGGAGAGACCCTGCTCCACGAGTTGAACCGGGCGGGTTTCTCCGTATCGTCCGGTTCGTCCTGCACGAGCAGCACCCTGACGCCGAGCCATGTGCTGAAGGCGATGGGGGTGCTGTCGGAGGGCAACGTCCGCGTGTCGCTGCCGGCGGGCACCACGGAGGAGGACGTCGACCGCTTCCTCGACGTGCTGCCCGGGGCGGTGGCGGGGGTGCGGGAGAAGCTGGGTGCGCCCGCCGCGCCCGGGTCCGCCGCCGCCCTGCCCGCCTCGCTGGTCGTCGACGCGCTCGGCAGGCGCTGCCCGGTCCCGGTGATCGAGCTCGCAAAGGTGATCGGAGGCGTACCGGTGGGCGGGACGGCGACCGTCCTGTCCGACGACGAGGCGGCCCGGCTCGACATTCCGGCCTGGTGCGCGATGCGCGGACAGGAGTACGTGGGTGAGGAGCCGGCGGACCGGGGCTCCGCCTATGTGGTCCGCCGGCTGTCCTGACTTCCGTTACGCGAGGTGCGTGCGGACCTCGGCGGCGGCCTCGTGGCCGTACGCCTTGGTGAAGCGGTCCATGAAGTGGGTGCGGTGCAGGGTGTACTCCTGGGTGCCGACCGTCTCGATGACCAGCGTGGCGAGCATGCAGCCGACCTGGGCGGCCCTCTCCAGGCCGACGCCCCAGGCGAGGCCGGAGAGGAATCCGGCGCGGAAGGCGTCGCCGACGCCGGTCGGGTCGGTCTTGCTCTTCTCCTCCGCGCAGCCGACCTCGATCGGCTCCTCGCCCACGCGCTCGATCCGCACGCCCTGGGCACCGAGGGTGGTGACGCGGTGGCCGACCTTGGACAGGATCTCCGCGTCGGTCCAGCCGGTCTTGGACTCGATGAGCCCCTTCTCGTACTCGTTGGAGAAGAGGTACGTGGCGCCGTCGAGCAGGATGCGGATCTCGTCGCCGTCCATCCGGGCGATCTGCTGCGAGAAGTCCGCGGCGAACGGGATCCCGCGGGAGCGGCACTCCTCCGTGTGGCGGAGCATGCCCTCCGGGTCGTCGGCGCCGATGGAGACCAGGTCGAGACCGCCCACGCGGTCGGCCACGGCCTTCAGCTCGATCAGCCGGGCCTCGCTCATGGCGCCGGTGTAGAAGGAGCCGATCTGGTTGTGGTCGGCGTCCGTCGTGCAGACGAAGCGGGCGGTGTGCAGGACCTCGGAGATCCGCACCGATCCGGTGTCGACGCCGTGGCGGTCGAGCCAGGCCCGGTACTCGTCGAAGTCGGAGCCCGCGGCGCCGACCAGGATCGGGGCGGTGCCGAGCAGCCCCATGCCGAAGCAGATGTTGGCGGCGACACCTCCGCGGCGCACGTCCAGGTTGTCGACCAGGAAGGAGAGCGAGACCGTGTGCAGCTGATCCGCGACCAGCTGGTCCGCGAATCGGCCGGGGAAGGTCATGAGGTGGTCGGTGGCGATGGAGCCGGTGACTGCGATACGCACGGGAGACTGCTCCTGCGGAGGTCGGGGGGAACGGTGTCCGCGTTCCCGGGGCGGCATGACAAGAGGGCCTGGAAATCAAGGGCCCCCTCACGCTACCGGTTCCCGAGGTGACCCGAATGGGAAAAACTACCCGATAGTAGGGCTTTCCTCCTGAGCTCAGAGGTGCTTACGGTGCGGATATGTCGAACCACATCGTCCCGCGCGAGTCCGAGACCGGCCTGGCCGAACTGCGCGGAGACTGCGCACGAATGGCTCCGCACTGGGTGCTACCCACGAAGGTCGCCGCAACCCCTGTGGCGCCGTCCCTGATTCACGGGGTGACCGTGCCGCCCGCCTCGGCAAAGCTGATCGAAGCGATGTCGGATTACGGCGACTGAGTCCGCGCGCTCCGGCCGCTCCCGGACCGGGCTCCTGCCGCAACTGCCGCCCCACGGGGGAACCGTGCGCTCCCGCGCCCCGTCCCATCGGTGTCCGCACCCAAGGGGCGGGCCATATGCCGGCCAGGCGTATGACGCCAATGCAGGCGAAGGAGCGATCCGGTGAGCACCCAGCGACCCGACAAGGACGAGACCGGCCCCCGGCGGCGTTCGCCGCTCGCCGTGGCCTCGGTGGCGGCAGCCGTGCTGCTGGCCGGTGGCGGCGGCGCGTACTGGGCCGCTACCGCGGCGGACGGCGGCAGCGGCAAGGACAGCGCGGGCAGCGGCTCCGGCAATCCCCCGCCGCTCTCCCTGGACGAGCGGACGGGCGGCCCGGCCACACCCTCCTCCCCCACCCCATCGGCCCCACCGCGGGGCATCGCGCCCGGCGAGCCCGATCCGCACGGCGAACGGCTCGTCTACCGCGCGGCGGGCGCACTGCCGGACGGCCCGGCGAAGGCCGCGGTCCGGCGCGCGAGCGGAACCGTCTCCGCCGCCGAGGTGACCCGGCTGGCGAAGGCGCTCGGCCTCGACGGCACCCCGCGGGCCGAGGGCACCTCCTGGAAGGTCGGCCCCGACGGGGACGGCTCGGGTCCGGCGCTGCGGGTCGGCAAGCAGGCACCGGGCACCTGGACCTTCGCCGGGTACGGCTCCGGCGGCACGGACAACTGCGGCCACAAGGCGACCTGTTCGAGCGGGCACGTGGCGCCCGGCGGCTCGGGATCACCGGTGAGCGAGAAGGCCGCCATGGCGGCGGCGGCGCCCGTGCTGAAGGCGACCGGCCAGGACGCCGCCGCCCTGGATGCCCGCCAGCTGATGGGCTCGGCCCGCGTGGTGAACGCGGACCCGGTGGTGGACGGGCTGCCGACGTACGGCTGGGCGACCGGCATCCAGGTCGGCACCGACGGCGAGGTGATCGGCGGCGGCGGGCAGTTGAAGGGTCTGGAGAAGGGCGCCGAGTACCCGGTGATCGGCGCGGCCGACGCGCTGAAGCAGCTGAACGCCGCGCAGCCCTCGGACGGCCGCAAGAACATCGGTGGGTGCGCGACCGTGGCACCGCTCAGTGGCGACAGGAAGCCGTCCGGGAAGTCCTGTGGCGCGCGGACCGGGGCCGAGCCGCCGACGACGACGGTGACGGTCGACGAGGCCGTCTTCGGCCTGTCGGCGCGGTACGCGGACGGGAAGCAGCTGCTCGTCCCGTCCTGGATCTTCACGGTCCGGCCGGCCGCGGGCGGGACGGGCAACACCGTCACCCAGGTCGCCGTGGACCCGGCGTATCTGGCGAAGGACGCCCCGTCGGAGAAGACGCCGGACGCGGGCGGCACGACGCGGGCCGGCGGCACGGTCCAGTCGTACAGCGCCGACGGACGGACGCTCTCCGTGACGTTCTGGGGCGGCGTGTGCAGCACGTACACGGCGAGCGCCAAGGAGGAAGGCGACACCGTGCGGGTGACCGTGACGGAGTCGACGCCGGATCCGAAGAAGATGTGCGTCAAGGTCGCCAAGGAGCTGACCCGTACGGTCACCCTGGACCAGCCGCTGGCTGACCGGAAGGTGGTCGACGCGGGGTCCGGCAGCCGGGTGCCGCAGAAGTGACGTGACACCCGCGCAGCGGGCACACAGCGATACGGCGGCGGCCCCAGGATCGAAATCCTGGGGCCGCCGCCGTATCGCTGTCGCGCAGGCGCCCTAGCTGAAGGAGTCGCCGCAGGCGCAGGAGCCCGTGGCGTTCGGGTTGTCGATCGTGAAGCCCTGCTTCTCGATGGTGTCGACGAAGTCGACGGAGGCGCCGCCCAGGTACGGGGCGCTCATCCGGTCGGTGACGACCTTGACGCCGCCGAAGTCCTTCACGACGTCGCCGTCGAGCGAGCGCTCGTCGAAGAAGAGCTGGTACCGCAAGCCCGAGCAGCCGCCGGGCTGGACGGCGACGCGCAGCGCCAGATCGTCACGGCCCTCCTGCTCCAGCAGGCCCTTGACCTTGGCTGCGGCGGCGTCGGACAGGAGGATGCCGTCGCTCACGGTGGTGGTCTCGTCCGATACGGACATCTGCTTCTCTCCCGGGTTGTACGGAGTCTGCTTGCCGACGTTGCAACCGCCGGAGCCGCGGATTCATTCCGGGCCGCGCGCTTGCCTGTTCCATTCATGCTCGCACACCCGGCCCTCCGGCGGGTGCGTCACATTGACGTTATCGGCATCGTCAAAGTGACATGAAGCAGTTATGATAGATAACGTCAATTCGACGAAAAGGCTCCTCTCAGAGAAGCTCCTCGCAGAGAAGAAAGGGTGCGTGACGTGACCACGGCCCACCCCGTCCAGGAACTCGACGTCCAGCCGTCGCCCCTCGCCCTGCTCCTGCTCGGCCGCGACGCCGACCCCAGGAGCGAGCGCGGCGTCGAGTGCCCCGGCGACCTGCCCTCCCCGTCCGACCCGGACCTGGTGGAACGCGCCCGCGCGGCCAAGGAGAAGCTGGGGGAGAAGGTCTTCGTCCTCGGCCACCACTACCAGCGCGACGAGGTCATCCAGTTCGCGGACGTCACCGGCGACTCCTTCAAGCTGGCGCGCGACGCCGCGGCGCGTCCGGAGGCCGAGTACATCGTCTTCTGCGGTGTGCACTTCATGGCCGAGTCCGCGGACATCCTGACCACCGACGACCAGAAGGTCGTGCTGCCGGACCTGGCGGCGGGCTGCTCGATGGCCGACATGGCCACCGCCGAACAGGTCGCCGAGTGCTGGGACGTGCTGACCGAGGCCGGTGTCGCCGACCAGGTCGTGCCCGTCTCGTACATGAACTCCTCCGCCGACATCAAGGCCTTCACCGGTCGCCACGGCGGCACGATCTGCACCTCGTCGAACGCGAAGCGCGCCCTGGAGTGGGCTTTCGAGCAGAGGGAACCCTCGACGGGAAAGGTGCTGTTCCTCCCCGACCAGCACCTGGGCCGGAACACCGCCGTCCGGGACATGGGGATGACCCTGGAGGACTGCGTCCTCTACAACCCGCACAAGCCCAACGGCGGTCTGACCGCCCAGCAGCTGCGCGACGCGAAGATGATCCTGTGGCGCGGGCACTGCTCGGTGCACGGTCGCTTCTCGGTGGAGTCCGTCGAGGACGTCCGCGCGCGCATACCCGGCGTCAATGTGCTGGTGCACCCGGAGTGCAGGCACGAGGTCGTGGCGGCCGCGGACCACGTCGGCTCGACGGAGTACATCATCAAGGCCCTGGAGGCGGCTCCGGCCGGTTCGAAGTGGGCGATCGGCACCGAGCTGAACCTGGTGCGCCGCCTGGCGAACCGTTTCGCCACCGAGGACAAGGAGATCGTCTTCCTCGACAAGACGGTCTGCTTCTGCTCGACGATGAACCGGATCGACCTGCCGCACCTGGTGTGGACGCTGGAGTCGCTGGCCGAGGGCAACCTCGTCAACCGGATCGAGGTCGACCCGGAGACCGAGAAGTACGCGAAGCTCGCGCTGGAGCGGATGCTGGCGCTGCCGTAGCACCCGCCAAAGCCGTGCCTGCCGCGCAAGGGCCCCGGGCCGCCTTCCGGCGGTTGCCCGGGACCCCTTCGCGTCGCTGGTGGCGGTGGACCGGATTCCGCCGTACGGCACTCACGATGTCCGTACCGTAATTACGCTGCTACTCACCGCAGCGCACATTCACGGGGGGTACGGCACCACATGACGTCTCGCAGCCGGGTCGACGACATGGTGGTCGTCGTCCCGGGGATTCTCGGCAGCCGGCTGGCGGACGCGGACGGGCACGAGGTCTGGGGCCTCTCGGGCCGGGCCCTCCTCCGGGGCATCCGCACCTTCGGCCGGTCCGTCAGGGACCTGACGCTGCCCCCGGACCTCGGTGACGAGCACCCGGGCGACGGCGTGCGCCCGCTCGGCCCGATGCGCGACCTGCACGGGCTGCTGGGCATCGGGACACTCGTCGACGGCTACGACGGCCTCCTGGACTGGCTGGAGCGCCACTTCACCCTGCGCCGCCGGAACGTGCGCGACGAGCCCGGCACCCCCGCCAACCTGATCGGCTTCGGCTACGACTGGCGGCTGTCCTGCCGCTACAACGCGGACCGGCTGGCCGAGCGGGTGGACGAGGAGCTCGGCCGCTGGCGGGCCTCCGCGCCGGAGCGGGCCGGGGCCCGGGTCGTTCTCGTCTGCCACTCGATGGGCGGGCTGGTCGCCAGGCACTACGTGAAACGAGGCGGCGGCGCGGAGGTGACGCGCCGCGTGGTCACCCTGGGCACGCCGTACCGGGGCTCCCTGGACGCCCTGCTCTCCTTGGTGAACGGGGCGGGCCCGGCCGCTGTCGGCCTCACCGCGTTGGCCCGGAGCCTTCCCTCCCTCCACCAGCTCGTCCCCGACTACGCCGCGCTGATCACCGCGCCCGGTCGGCCGCTGCGGTACGCCCGCGAGGTGACCGGCCTGCCCGGGACCGACGCGGACCTGCTGGAGGACGCCGGCCGCTTCCACGAGGCGCTGCGGGAGTCCGGGGCGGGGCGGCGTACGGCGTGGAGTACGTACCGGTCAGCGGGGTGCTCCAGCCGACCCCGACCACCGCCGAGGTCCGGGGCGAGAAGCTGACCGCGCTGCTCACCATCAACGGGGCCGACGAGGGCGGCGACGGGCGCGTCCCCCTGCTCTCCAGCTCCCAGGCGGGAGCGGGCGGCCGGCCCGCGCACACCCCCTGGGAGAGACACGGCTCGCTCCAGAACAACACGGCGCTGCGGCAGGCCCTCCACAACTGGCTCACTCCCGACCTCCCGGCGCACCGGGGGCCGGAGGAGGCGGACGTGCGGTTGTCGGTGGACGCCCCGGACGCGATCACCGAGGGCGAGGTCTACGAGCTGCGTGCCACGGTGCCGCCGCACATACGGGGCCACGACCGGGTGGCCGTCTTCGCGGCTGCCGGGGACGGACCGGTACGGACGATGGAGAACCTGGGCGGGGGCCGGTACCGGGCCCGCCTGGCCGGGCTGTCGGCCGGGCCGCACCGGGTGCGGGTGAGTACGGCAAACGCGCGCCATGTCGTGATGACCGCGCTGGTGCTGGTACTGGAGAGCGGGGCGGACGATGGTGAGTGAGGCGGCCATGGCGGGCGACGAGGGACGCGAGCCGGCGGGGACGGCGTTGTGCGTGGTGTGCGAGGAGTACGCCGACAAGCGGAGCTTCCCCCGGCTGACCGGGGCGGTGGCCCAGATGGAGGGGGTCGCCGGGCTGCTGACGGGGCTGGGGATCTCGGCGCGGGTGGTGGACGGCGGGAACCCGTCGCGGTCCGCCTTCGACGAGTCCCTCACCGCCTGGAGCGACGGATGGCGAGAGTCCGGGACGGCGAAGCCCGCGCTCGTCATCTGGTCGGGGCACGGTGTGCTGGTCGACGACGAACTGCGCCTCGCCCTCTGCGACCTGGACCTCGACTTCGAGCAGGCGGCGCGTGACGCACGCGCCCTCCGGCACGGCGTTTCGGCCGAGACGCTGGTCAACGAAGCGGTGGCCTCGGGCGCGGACCACGTTCTCGTGATCATCGACGCCTGCCATGCGGGCGGCGCGGTGGGCCGGTCGCTGGAGAACGCCCTGCGGCGCTGGGAGACGATGTCCATGCCGCCGGGCCGGTCCAACTGGTTCGGGGTCATGACGAGTTGCCGGCGAGACGAGACGTCGGACGGCGACGGCCCCCTGCTCGCCGCGCTGACGGAGGTACTGAGGTCCGGTCCGGCCACCACCGAGTACCGCTCGGCGTGGAGCGCCCACAACGCACTGGTCAGCGGCGCGGACCTGCTGGCCGCCCTGGGTGAGCGGTGGCGCGGCGAGGGCCAGACACCGGTCCCCGCCACCCTCGGTACCGGGCGGCCGGTCTTCCCGAACCCGCGCCATGTGCCCGGCGCCCCGGCCCGGCTGGTGGAGCACCTGGTGCTCGCGGCTCGCGGGGTCGGGTACCGCGAGGAGGGCTGGTTCTTCACGGGCCGGAAGGAGGTGCTGGGCCGGATCACCGCCTGGCTGGAAGCGGACGAGGCCGGGCTCTTCCTGGTGACCGGCCCGGCCGGCTGCGGCAAGTCCGCGGTGCTGGGCCGGATCGCGACGCTCACCGATCCGGTGCGGCGGAAGGAGACCGAGGC
Organism: Streptomyces sp. AW19M42; assembly: GCA_000470535.1. Lineage (GTDB taxonomy): Bacteria > Actinomycetota > Actinomycetes > Streptomycetales > Streptomycetaceae > Streptomyces. The sequence continues at coordinate 9,661 of CBRG010000072.1, read as the reverse complement.
GCACGGGGGCCTGCGCGAGGACGACCCGGACCCCGGCCCGCGCCCCGAACGCTCCCTGGCCTCCGTGCATCTGCGCGGACTGGGCCCTCTCCAGGCCGCCGCGGAGCTGGCCCGCCAGCTCGGACTGCCCGAACCCCGCAACGCGGACGACTTCCGGGGCGAGCTCCGTGAGCTGTCCGCGCAGCCGGTCCTGGTGCTCGACGGCCTCGACGAAGTGCCCGCAGAGCATCTTCGCGCCATGATCGAGGAGCTGGTATTCCCGCTCAGCCGCGCGGTCCCGGTCCTGCTCGGCTCCCGTGAACGCGCGCTTCGCGGCCGGCTCGCGGAGGACGGACTCGGGGACGAGACGCTGCCGGACGCGCTGGCCCGGCTGATCGGCGCGGAGGTCACCACCGCTGACCTGGAGCAGGAGCCGCACACCCAGGCGGACATCGGTGAGTACGTGTTCCGCCGGTGCCTGGCGGCCGGGGTTTCGGACGACCGGGCGCGGGAGGCGGGCGAGGCGGTTGCCGCGCGTGCTTCGGCGGTGGGAGGCGGATTCCTGTTCGCGCGGCTGGTAACAGGCTCTCTGTCGGGGGCGTCGGCCGGTGCCGACGAGGACCGGTGGCTGTCCGGACTGCCCGACTCCATCGAGGCCGCGTTCGAGGAGGACCTGCGGGCGGGGCCGGTACGCGTCAGGTCGGACGGCACCGAACTGCGCTCCGCCGCCCGGGACCTGCTGACCGCGCTGGCCTGGACGATCGGGCGCGGGATGCCCGCCGGAGGCGTGTGGGAGGAGGTCGCCGGCGCGTTGGGCGGCGATGACGTGTCCTACGACGAGGACGACGTGGACTGGCTGCTGTCCACCTACGGCCGCTACGTCGTCGAGGACTCGGAGGGCGGGCAGGCGGTGTACCGACTCTACCACCGCGAGTTCGTGGCGTTCCTCGCGGACCGGGCGGGGCCGGGGGGCGCCGGGGCCGGCGAGGTGACACTGGCCGCGCTCGTCGCGCACATGGAGCGGCGAGTGGTGGGCTACGGCTGGGGGGCGGTCGATCCGTACGTGGTGCGGGGACTGCCTCTGCACGCGGCACGGGTGGGGGCGGCGGGGATCGGGATGCTGCGGGAGCCCGCGGAACGGGTCGGGCCGAGCGCGGCGCCGGTACTGGCCCAGGCGTTGCGGTACTTCTCCGAGCGGCTCGCGGCGGAAGGCGATCTGGACGGGGCACTGGGCCCGGCACGGGAGGCCGCCACCCTGTACAAGGCGCTGGAGCACGTCGCGCCCGGATCGTGCACGCCGGCGCTGGTACGCGCGCTCGTCAACCTCGCCAACCGGTACGCCGCCGTCGGCGACCACCAAGGGGCGCTGGCTCCGGCGCGCGAAGCGGTCGCGCTCCGGCAGGGCATCGCCGGAGCGGACGCGAACGCGTCCCTCCCCGACCTGGCGCTCGCCCTCGGCACTCTCGGCCGACGCCTCCACGCCATCGGTGACCACGAGGAGGCACTCGCACTCACCCGGGACACGGTCGCCGTCTACCGGCAGCTCGCCGGACGGGCTCCAGCGGTCTTCCGCCCCCGTCTCGCCGCCGCGCTGACCGATCTGTCGGTGACTCTGGGAGCCGTAGGAGAGCGCCGGGCCGCCGTACCCCCCGCGCAGGAGGCCGTGGAGATCGGCACCGGGCTGGCCGCGTCGCACCCCGACGAGTTCTCGGCCGGCCTCGCCGCCGCCCTGATCATGCTGGCCGGCAGCCTCAGGTCCATCGGGAGCCACGCGGACGCGCTGCCGCACGCGGAGCGGGCAGTCCATGTCAGCCGCCGGGTGGCCGAAGGCCGTCCCACCGTCCTGAGGTCTGCTCTGGCGGGCTCCCTGACCAATCTGTCCGTACACCGCTCGGACGTCGGTGACCTCGCGGGGTGCCTCGCGCCCGCGCGGGAGGCCGTGGAGATCTGCCGGGAACTCGACGCGCTCCATCCGTCCGCCTTCCAGGGCCAGTTGGCGGGCGCTCTGCACAACCTGGCGGACCGGTTCTCCGACGCGGGGGACCACGAGCGCGCGCTCGCCCCGGCGCGGGAGGCCGCTCGTGTGCACGCCGAGCTCGCTCTGCGGCTACCGGAGGCCTTCCAGCCGGATCTCGCCCGGTCGCTGTCCTCCCTGGCCACCAAGACAGCCGCCGCGGGAGACCCCTCGGCAGCGGTGCTGTTCGCGCGGGAGGCCGTCCGCCTCCAGCGCGAACTGGCCGCGGATCGGCAGGCAGCAGCTCTCCCCGGACTGGCCTCGATGCTCAACGACCTCGCCACGAACCACGTCTCAGCGGGTGAGCCGGCGGCAGCCCTGCCCCACTCCGAGGAAGCGGCCGACCTCTACCGGCGCCTGGCCGCCGAGGACCCGAGCGCGTTTCTCCCCGCGTTCGCGACGGTGCTCAGCAACCTCGGCAACCATCGCGCGGCCGTGGGCGACATCTCGGGGGCGCTCGCGGCGGGCACGGAAGCTGTCGCCCTGCGCCGCGCGCTCGCCGCGGAGCGGCCCGCCGCCTTCCGGCAGGAGCTGGCCACGTCCCTGACGAACCTGGCCGGTCACCTGAACCAGTCGGGAGATCCGACGGCGGGCGTGCCCGCGGCGGAGGGAGCCGTCGCCCTCTACCGTGAAACCACCGAACGTCCGCCCGCCGTCCGCGTCGCTCTGGCCGGCGCGCTCGGCACGCTGGCACAGAACCTCGCGGACACCGGCAGCCCGAAAGAGGCGCTCGTGCCGGCCAGGGAGGCTGTCCGCCTCCTGCGCGGGCCGGCCGACGCCTTCCTCAGTCAGCTGGCCCTCGCCCTGCGGAATCTCAGCGAGCACCTGGCCCGGAACCAGGAGCACGAGGAGACCGTGCGCACGGCACGGGAAGCGGTCGCCGCCTACCGGACTCTGGCCCTGGAGAACCCCGGTGCCTTCGGCACGCACCTGGTCTCCGTTCTCGCCGGCCTGGCGCGGGCGCTCGTCCGTACCGACGACCCCACGTCCGCGATCCGGGAGTTCGGCGAGGTGGCTGCGGAGTTCGGCACCGTCCACCCCGCGACCGCCCGGCGTCTCGGCGTCGAGCGGAGCATCTTCCTGCTGGACTGTCCCGCGCCGCACGCCTCGGCCGGCGTACGCGAGCTCGTGGCCCTTCTCGACGGGGAGTCCGCGCCGGACGCTGGTGCGGACGCCGTGACCGTACGGGCCCGCCGGGCGCTGCGCGCGTACGGCGACACCCAGGCCGTCCGCACGGCGTGGGAGGCGCAGACCGGTTCCCCCGCACCGGCCTGGCTCGCCCTCTCGCCGGAGATCCTGGACCTCGTCAGTACCTGGATGTACGCAGCCGACTGGCCCCATTCACGCGACTTCTGGTCCCAGAACGGCGAAGCGCTCAGCAGCGAGGAGACAGCGGCAGCTCTCGAAGAACTGGCACTCCTGGACGCCCGCACCGCACAACAGCACGCCGCACTCCGCGAGATCGTCATGGCCCACGGCGTGACCGCCGCCTACGATCCGCTGATCCTCAGGGAGCAGCTGGCGGAGTGGGTGGACTGCGCGGACTGGGCGGAGTCCCGGGCGTTCCTCCAGGACCACCCCCGCGTCCTCCAGGTCCCGCCGCCCGAGGCCACCCCGCTCGCGCACGTCGCGGTCCTCGATGTCGCCCGCGCCGAAGGGCTGGACGCCGCCTACCGCCTCGTCGAGGACCGCGGGGCCCTCCAGGTCTACGTGGAACGCGCGTTGGACGCCGGGGACGGCACCGCGCTGATGCACGCGGCGGCCGTGGAGGGGCAGGTCTTCGACGACAAGCTGTCCTCCCTCACCCACGCCCAGGCGAGCATGGTGCTCTCCGGGGCGGTCGAGGCCGTGGAGCCGGACGATCTGGCCACGCTCCTGCCCCGGGCCCGGGAGGAGATCCGGGTCCGGCTGCTGAGGGAGATCTGCGCCCTCAGCGTCCAGCACGCCCATCCGCACGGCGAGACGTGGCTCCGGATCGTCCAGGCCCTCAGCGGTCCCGCCTGAGACTCACCGTCCCGTCAGCCAGCGCCCTCACCGTTCGCCAACCGCCCGCCCCGGCTCGCCGCGATCCGCAGGGTGTCCCCCAGCGACTCGGCGAGCCCGAGAAACCGAGAGGGCCCCGTCCCACGCACTCGCGTGGGACGGGGCCCTCTCCGTTCGGTCAGGCTCCGACTCGGTCAGGCCTGCGCGGGCTCGGTCTCCCGGGCCTCTTCGGACTCGGCCTGGGCCGGTACGCCCGCCTTCGCGGCGCGCTTGTCGGCCTTCTTCTTCGCGCGGCGCTCCTTGCGGAGCTCCACCATCGCGTACAGCGTCGGCACCAGGAGCAGCGTCAGCAGCGTCGAGGTGACGAGACCGCCGATGACGACGACGGCCAGCGGCTGCGAGATGAAGCCGCCCTCGCCGGTGACGCCGAGCGCCATCGGGAGGAGGGCGAAGATGGTCGCCAGTGCCGTCATCAGGATCGGGCGCAGACGGTGGCGGCCGCCCTCGATGACCGCCTCGACGACGCCCATGCCCTGTCGGCGGTACTGGTTGATCAGGTCGATCAGCACGATCGCGTTGGTCACCACGATGCCGATCAGCATCAGCATGCCGATCATCGCCGCGACTCCCATCGGGGTGCCGGTGATGAGCAGCAGGCCGATCGCGCCGGTGGCGGCGAACGGGATGGAGACCAGCAGGATCAGCGGCTGGATGAGCGACCGGAAGGTGGCGACCAGCAGCATGAAGACGATCGCGACGGCCGCCAGCATGGCCAGGGCCAGCTTGACGAAGGCGTCGTTCTGGTCCTCGGAGACGCCGCCGATGGTGGCGGTGGCACCGTCCGGGAGGTTCAGGGAGTCGATCTTCTTCTGGAGTGCCGCGCTGACGCTGCCGGTGTCGTCACCGACCGGCTTGGCGGTGATCGTCGCGGCGCGCTGGCCGTCGATCCGCGTCATGGAGACCGGTCCGGGGACCAGCTTCACGTCGGCGATCGTGCCCAGCTTGACCGGGCCGAGCGGCAGGTTCTTCAGCTCGGCCATGGTGGCGGCCGGGTGGGCGGACTTGATGAGGACGTCACGCTCGGTGTCGTCCATGGTCGCCTTGCCGGAGGGGGTGCCCTTCACGGCGCCGGCAACGGCCGCGCCCAGCGTGGCCTGGCTGAAGCCGTGGTCGGCGGCCTTGGAGTTCGCCGTGACCGAGATACGCGGGATGCTCTGCGACAGGTCGCTCTGGACGTCAGAGACGTCCTTGAGGGCGGACACCGCCTTGCGCACCTGCTCGGAGGACTTGGCGAGGACGTCCGCGTCGGCGGCCTTGACCACGACGCTCAGGTCCTGGCTGCCGAAGCCGCCCGCCTCCGCGATGGTCGTGTCACCGATGCCGTCGAGCTTGCCGAATGCCTCGTCGAGGCGCTTCTCCGTGGCGTCGTACTCGGCCGGGTCCTTCAGCGTGACCTGGTAGGTGGCCTGGTTGGCTCCTGTGCCGCCGCCGAAGGCGGCCATGAAGCCGGACGAGCCGACGGTGACCTGGTACTCCTTGACGCTCTTGTCGTCGGCGAGGAGCTTCTCGACCTTCTTGGACGCCTCGTCGGCGGCCGCCAGGCTGGTGCCCGGGGGCAGCTCCTGGTTGATGGAGAGGACTTCCTGCTCTCCCTGGTCGAAGAGGGTGGTCTTCAGCAGCGGGGCCATACCGAAGGTGCCGATCAGCACGACGACGGCGATGACCACGCTGATGATGCGGCGCCGGGTGGCGAAGCCCAGCACGCGGACGTACATCCGCTGCAGCTTGCTGCGGGCTTCCTTCTCCTCGGCCTTGCGGCGGGCCGCGTCCGGGTCCTCCGCGCTGCCCTTGGGGGCGCGCAGGAACCAGAACGACAGCACCGGGACGACGGTCAGCGAGACCAGCAGGGAGGCCAGCAGGGCCGCGGTGATGGTCAGGGAGAACGAGCCGAACAGCTCACCGACCATGCCGCCGACCAGACCGATCGGCAGGAAGACGGCGACCGTGGTGAGGGTCGAGGCGGTGACCGCGCCGGCCACTTCCTTCACTGCGGCGAGGATCGCGGACTGGCGCTCCTCCCCGTAGCTGAGGTGACGCTTGATGTTCTCCAGGACGACGATCGAGTCGTCGACGACCCGGCCGATCGCGATGGTCAGCGCGCCCAGGGTGAGCATGTTGAGCGAGAGGTCACGGGTCCAGAGCACGATCAGCGCCAGGACCACGGAGAGCGGGATGGAGACCGCGGTGACCAGGGTCGAGCGGAGCGAGGCCAGGAAGACCAGGATCACGATGATCGCGAAGACCAGGCCGAGCGCGCCCTCTGTGGTCAGACCCGAGATCGCCTTGGAGACCGCGGGGCCCTGGTCGGACACGACGGTCAGCTCGGCGCCGGCGCCGAGGTCCTTGCGCAGGTCGGGGAGCTTGTCCTTGACCGCGTCCGAGATGGCGACGGCGCTGCCGTCCTTGTCCATCGTGGCCATGACGGCGAGGCTCGGCTTGCCGTTGGTACGGGTGATGGAGTCCGCGGTGGCGGGCTCCTGCTTCACCGTCGCGATGTCACCGACCCGGACCGGCTCGCCGGGCTTGCCCGTCGCCGGGTCCTGACCGGTGACCCGGAGGTCCTCGATCTGCTTCAGCGAGGTGAAGGCCCCGCCGACCTGGACGGTGCGGCTCTTGCCCGACTCGGAGAAGGAACCGGCCGGGACGGTCGCGCCGCCGGACTGGAGTGCCTGGGAGAGCGAGGCCGCGTTCAGACCGGCTTCGGCGAGCTTCTTGTCGTCGGGGGTGACGGAGATCTGGAGGTCCCGCACACCGTCGACGGACACCTGGCCGACGCCGTCGATGTCCTCCAGTGCGGGGACGACGGTGCGGTCCAACTGGTCCGCGAGGACCTGCTGGTCCTTGCCGGAGGTGACGGCGAGGACGACGGTCGGGATGTCGTCGGTCGAACCGGCGACGACCTGCGGGTCGACGTCGTCGGGCAGTTGGACGCGGGCGCGGTTCACCGCCTGCTGGATGTCCGCGACGAGCTGCTTGGTGCCCTCGTCGCCGAAGTCGAAGGACGCCATGATGACGGCGTTGCCCTCGCTGGCGGTGGAGGTGATTCCGGTGACGCCGTCGACGGACTTGAGTGAGTTCTCCAGCGGTTCGACGACCTGCTTCTCGACCACATCGGGGGACGCACCCTGATAGGGGGCGAGCACCGACACCATCGGGAGTTCGATGGTGGGCAGCAGCTGCTGCTTGAGCTGCGGGATCGCGATCGCTCCGAACACGAGCGCAACGATCGAGATCAGCCCGATCAGGGCCCTTTGCGCGAGGCTGAATCTGGACAGCCAGGACATGGGTTAAGTCTCTCTTCTGTGGCTTACGCGGCAGGTGGGCGGGTAACTCGGGGACAGACCCGGCCCGGACCGACCGGTGCATGGGGGGTGGAAGAAGGAGGGGTTGGGTGCGTGCAGTTGCAAGGCGGAGGATTGAGGCAACGCGGAGCGTTGTTGATTGACGACAACGCCGCAGATGTGCGTGCCCAACCCCACGACGCCGCCCCCATGCACCGGTCGGTCCCTATACGATCGCCCACGCCTGGGACCCAAAGCGTCAATCCCAGGTCGCTTTCTTATCCGCCGCATACCGCAGCTGGAGTACGCCGCGGCTGCACCCTCACTCCACCCTGGGACGCACAAGGCCTGATTCGTAGGCGATTACCACCAATTGAGCACGGTCGCGGGCGCCCAGTTTCGCCATCGCCCGGTTCACATGGGTCTTGACGGTGAGCGGGCTGACCACCAGGCGCTCCGCGATCTCGTCGTTGGAGAGCCCGGCCGCGACCAGGACCAGCACCTCGCGCTCCCGTGTGGTGAGGGCCGCGAGACGCTCCGAGTACTCCGCCGCGCCCGGCCCCTCACCGCCCGAACCGCCGCCCTGTGCCAGGAACGTGGCGATCAGCCCCTTGGTCGCGGCCGGTGAGAGCAGCGCCTCTCCGCCCGCGGCGATCCGGATGGCGTTGAGGAGCTCATCCGGTTCCGCCCCCTTGCCCAGGAAGCCCGAGGCACCGGCCCGCAGCGACTGGACCACGTACTCGTCCACCTCGAAGGTGGTGAGCATGACCACGTGGACGCCCGCGAGTTCCGGGTCGGCACTGATCATCCGGGTCGCGGTGAGCCCGTCCGTCCCCGGCATCCTGATGTCCATCAGCACCACGTCGGCGCCCGTCGAGCGGGCCAGCTCCACCGCTGCCGCACCGTCCGCCGCCTCACCGACCACCCGCATGTCGGGCTCCGAGTCGACCAGTACCCGGAACGCGCTGCGCAGCAGTGCCTGGTCGTCGACGAGCAGGACCTTGATGGCCGGTGTCATGCGTTCTCCCCCGTCCGGCCCGCCATGTCCGGTTGATCCGGCTGCTGCGGGAGGGCCTTGACGGGCAGGATCGCATGGACGCGGAATCCGCCGCCGTAACGGGGTCCGGCGTTGAGGGTGCCGCCCAGCGCCGTGACCCGTTCCCGCATGCCGAGCAGTCCGTGGCCGCCCCCGTCGGCCGTACCGCCCTGGTTCCCGCGGCCGTTGTCGAGCACCATGACCTCGGCGGTGGCCCCGACCCGTACGACGCTCACCTCCGCCCTGGCGCCGGGCCCCGCGTGCTTGCGGACGTTGGTCAGCGCCTCCTGGATCACCCGGTACGCGGCCAGGTCGACGGCGGCGGGCAGCGGCGGGTTCTCGCCGGCCGCGCAGGCCACCTCGACGGGCAGCCCCGCCCGGCGCACGGTCTTCACCAAATCGTCCAGGACGGCGAGGCCGGGGGCGGGTTCGGTCGGCGCCTCCGGGTCGCCGGACTGGCGCAGCAGGCCGACGGTGGCCCGCAGTTCGTTGAGTGCGGAGCGGCTCGCCTCGCGGACGTGGGCGAGCGCCTGCTTGGCCTGGTCGGGGCGCCTGTCCATGACGTGGGCCGCGACCCCGGCCTGCACGTTGACAAGGGCGATGTGGTGGGCGACGACGTCGTGCAGGTCGCGGGCGATCCGCAGCCGTTCCTCCGCCACCCTGCGCCGGGCCTCCTCCTCGCGGGTCCGCTCGGCCCGTTCGGCGCGTTCCCGGATCGCGTCGACGAAAGCGCGCCGGGAGCGCACCGCGTCCCCCGCGGCGCCCGCCATCCCGGTCCAGGCGAAGACGCCGAAGTTCTCCTGGCTGTACCAGGGCGCGGAGCCGAAGAGCATCGCGGCGGCGGTGAGCGCGGCCATCGTGAGCAGCCCGACCCGCCAGGTGGTGGGCCGGTCGGTGCGGGCGGCGATGGTGTACAGCGCGATGACCACGCTCATCACCACCGGGGCCGGCGGGTCCACCAGCACCAGCTCGACGACTGTCAGCCCGCCGGTGGCGACGAGCACGGCCATCGGGTGGCGGCGGCGCCACACCAGGGCGAGGGCGCCCAGCACCATCAGCAGCACGCTGCTCGCGGCGGGGGTGCGGGTGCCGAAGGTGGGTCCGTTGTGCGAGCCGGGATCAGCGAACGAGCCGATGATCATGGAGGTGAGCACGCACAGGGCGAGTGCTCCGTCGAGCGCGAGCGGATGGTCGCGCAGCCAGTGCCGGACGCGCAGCACGCCGGTTCCGAGGGTGGTCACGCCCAACAACGTTACGGCGTGTCGCGCGGGAATCGGTCCGGCCGGTGGCGAGCGGAATGCCGCCGGG
>CBRG010000071.1 GCA_000470535.1 Streptomyces sp. AW19M42 | reverse complement strand
GGCCGCCAGCCGGGACCGTGGGCGGGGGTGTGCTCGCGTACGGCGGGGATGGCGCGGGGCGTCTTCGACAGCGGGTAGCTGCGGGTCGGGGAGGGGGTGGGCGCGGCGGACGTGGCCCCGTGCGAGGTCTGGGACCCGGACCTGCGTGCGGTGTCGGAGCTGTCGGGCCACAGGACGACGGTGAGCGTCACCGCGGCGGCCGCGGTGACGGCCGCTCCGGCCGCGAGGGCGCCGCGTGAGAGCGACATCGGTCAGAAACCTCCGGTTTTAGCAGGAAAGAGGGAAGAAGTAAGGAGACAGCCGGGCATTCTCCTCACTATTTCGCGCATCAGTGATTCCGAAACTCTCCGGTCCACTCTCCCGTCCGGGTGAAATTCGCACATCCGCCGGACGGCCGTTGCCCGGCCTCGGTAGCTTTGAGGCACATTCGTCTCTCCCTTCACCCCGCATCCACCTGGAAACTCCGATCCCTCCCCACTCCAGGTTCACAGATGCCGCTGATTCGAGGAGCCCACGCTGTCCAGGTCCAGCGAGTCCCACGCCGGCCTGCCGGAGCAACCGCACCGGCCCGTCCGGCGGACCGCCGTCCCCGTACAGAGCTGCGGGCAAGCCCCCGCCCGGCCCGGTCCGTACGCCTTCGGCCTGCGGCGTTTCAACACCGCGCCCGCAGCGGACGTCGAGGCCGCCCTGCTGGACTGCTTCGGCAGCCACCGCTGGGCGCAGCGGCTGGCCGCCCACCGCCCCTACCCGGATCTGGACGCGCTGCTCGCCGCGGCCGACGAGGCGGGCTACGACCTCTCCCTCACCGAACGCGCCGAGGCGCTCGCCGCCGAGGTCTCCCCGGCGCTGGCGCCCGACGCGGCACCCGCCGCCCACCTCGCGCTGGCCGCCGCGCACGCCGCGTACGAGTCGAAGTTCGGACATGTCTTCGTCATCTGCCTCGACGGTGTGCGGCCCGCCGAGCACCCCGGCCAGGTACTGGCCGACATCCGGGAGAGGCTGGGCCACGACCGCGACCAGGAGCGGGTGGTGGCGGCGGACGAGATGCGGCGACTCGCCCGGGGCCGCATCATCGGTCTGGTATCGAGTCAGTAACGGCTTACCGGCCAGGCCGGAAGGCCCCGGTCCAGCGGACGGGCCTCGGCCCCGGGGCCCGTCGTCAAACTGCCGTCTGCCGCGCGACGCCGTGCACGCGCCTGCCGCCGTGCGGCCGCCCTCCGGGCGACGACGGCAGTTCGACGACACGTCCTAGCCCGTCCGTGCCTGTTTGGTTGCCACTTTGATCACACCAGAGGCCCCGCCGCGAACGAACCGACAAACCGTCGCTACGATGGCCGGGGCCGGTGGACCGTACCTGGCCGGGTCAGACCGACAGTCAAGCCGGCCGACCCCAATCCCCGCTCCCGGAGGGTTCTTCCGTGCCGGCTGGAACGCTGTACCGCGGCCGGGAAGGCATGTGGTCCTGGGTGGCTCATCGAGTCACCGGTGTCCTCATTTTCTTCTTCCTGTTCGTACACGTCCTGGACACCGCTCTCGTCCGTGTCTCCCCCGAGGCCTACGACGAGGTCGTGGCCACGTACAAGACATGGCCCGTCGCGCTCCTCGAATACGGCCTCGTGGCCGCGATTCTCTTCCACGCGCTGAACGGTCTCCGCATCATCGCCGTGGACTTCTGGGCCAAGGGCCCGCGACTCCAGAAGCAGATGCTCTGGACCGTGCTGGGCATCTGGATCGTGCTCATGGTCGGGGCCCTGTACCCCGTCCTCGGCCACGCCGTCCGTTCCATCTTCGGGAGCTGAGGCCCATGTCCACCGAGACTTCCGCGATCGGCGCAGTCGAAGGCGTCAGCCTCTACGACGTCGACAATCCGGCCCCCGTGATCGAGCCCCCGCGTACGCGGACCGGCAAAACGCCCAAGGGGTCGCGCACCAATTTCGAGATGTACGCCTGGCTCTTCATGCGCCTGTCGGGCATCGTCCTGGTCGTCCTGGTCATCGGCCACCTGCTGATCCAGCTGGTGCTGGACGGCGGCGTGTCCAAGGTCGGCTTCGCCTTCGTGGCCGGCCGCTGGGCCTCGCCGTTCTGGCAGATGTGGGACCTGGCGATGCTGTGGCTCGCCATGCTGCACGGCGCCAACGGTCTCCGTACGGTCATCAACGACTACGCCGAACGGGACAACACCCGCTTCTGGCTGAAGATGCTGCTGTACACCGCCACGGTGTTCACCGTCCTGCTGGGCACGCTGGTGATCTTCACCTTCGACCCGAACATCCGCTAGGCGCCGGGCCCGAAGGACCAGAGGTAAACCATGCAGATCCACAAGTACGACACCGTCATCGTCGGCGCCGGCGGCGCCGGCATGCGCGCGGCCATCGAGTCGACCAAGCGCAGCCGCACCGCCGTGCTGACCAAGCTCTATCCCACCCGCTCCCACACGGGCGCGGCGCAGGGCGGTATGGCCGCCGCGCTCGCCAACGTGGAGGAGGACAACTGGGAGTGGCACACCTTCGACACGGTCAAGGGCGGCGACTACCTGGTCGACCAGGACGCCGCCGAGATCCTGGCGAAGGAGGCCATCGACTCCGTTCTCGACCTGGAGAGGATGGGCCTGCCGTTCAACCGCACGCCCGAGGGCAAGATCGACCAGCGCCGCTTCGGCGGCCACAGCCGTAGCCACGGCGAGGCCCCGGTCCGCCGGGCCTGCTACGCCTCCGACCGCACCGGCCACATGATCCTCCAGACGCTGTACCAGAACTGCGTCAAGGAGGGCGTGGAGTTCTTCAACGAGTTCTACGTGCTGGACCTCCTGCTCCAGGAGGACCCCGAGACCGGCGTGAAGAAGTCCGCGGGCGTCGTCGCGTACGAGCTGGCCACCGGCGAGATCCACGTCTTCCAGGCGAAGGCGATCATCTTCGCCTCCGGCGGCACCGGCAAGTTCTTCAAGGTGACGTCGAACGCGCACACCCTGACCGGTGACGGCCAGGCCGCCGCGTACCGCCGCGGTCTGCCGCTGGAGGACATGGAGTTCTTCCAGTTCCACCCGACGGGCATCTGGCGCATGGGCATCCTGCTGACGGAGGGCGCCCGCGGTGAGGGCGGCATCCTCCGCAACAAGGACGGCGAGCGCTTCATGGAGAAGTACGCGCCCGTCATGAAGGACCTCGCGTCCCGTGACGTCGTCTCGCGCTCCATCTACACGGAGCTCCGTGAGGGCCGCGGCTGCGGTCCCGAGGGCGACCACGTCTACCTGGACCTGACGCACCTGCCGCCGGAGCAGCTGGACGCCAAGCTCCCGGACATCACCGAGTTCGCGCGTACGTACCTCGGTATCGAGCCCTACACGGACCCGATCCCGATCCAGCCGACCGCGCACTACGCCATGGGCGGCATCCCGACCAACGTCCAGGGCGAGGTGCTGTCCGACAACACCACCGTCGTCCCGGGCCTGTACGCCGCCGGCGAGGTCGCCTGCGTCTCCGTGCACGGCGCCAACCGCCTCGGCACCAACTCGCTGCTCGACATCAACGTCTTCGGACGCCGCTCCGGCATCGCCGCCGCCGAGTACTCCGCGAAGAACGACTACGTCGAGCTTCCCGAGAACCCGGCGCAGCAGGTCATCGACCAGGTCGAGCGGCTGCGCAACTCCACCGGCTCCGAGCGCGTCTCCGTGATCCGCCTGGAACTGCAGGAGTGCATGGACGCCAACGTGATGGTGTTCCGCAGCGAGCAGACCATCAAGGCCGCGGTCGACAAGATCGCCGAGCTGCGCGAGCGCTACCTCAGGGTGTCGATCCAGGACAAGGGCAAGCGGTTCAACACGGACCTGCTCGAAGCGGTCGAGCTGGGCAACCTGCTCGAACTCGCCGAGGTCATGGCGATCTCCGCGCTGGCCCGCAAGGAGTCCCGTGGCGGTCACTACCGCGAGGACTACCCGAACCGCGACGACGTCAACTTCATGCGCCACACCATGGCGTACCGCGAGGTCGCGGACGACGGCACCGAGTCGATCCGGCTGGACTACAAGCCGGTCGTCCAGACCCGCTACCAGCCGATGGAGCGTAAGTACTGATGGCTACCCCCACGATGGAAAAGGCCGACAAGGTCCCCGAGCCCGAGGCCGGCTTCGCCGACTCCCCGTACATCACCGCCACCTTCCGGATCCGCCGGTTCAACCCGGAGGTCTCCGAGGAGTCCGAGTGGCAGGAGTTCCAGGTCGAGATCGACCCGAAGGAGCGTGTTCTCGACGCCCTTCACAAGATCAAGTGGGAGACCGACGGAACGCTGACGTTCCGCCGCTCCTGCGCGCACGGCATCTGCGGCTCGGACGCGATGCGGATCAACGGCAAGAACAGGCTCGCCTGCAAGACGCTGATCAAGGATCTGAACCCGGAGAAGCCGATCACGGTCGAGGCCATCAAGGGCCTCACGGTCCTCAAGGACCTCGTGGTCGACATGGACCCGTTCTTCCAGGCCTTCCGCGACGTCATGCCCTTCCTCATCACCAAGGGGAACGAGCCGACCCGCGAGCGTCTGCAGTCCGCGGAGGACCGCGAGCGCTTCGACGACACCACCAAGTGCATCCTGTGCGCCGCGTGCACGTCCTCGTGCCCGGTGTTCTGGAACGACGGGCAGTACTTCGGCCCGGCGGCGATCGTCAACGCGCACCGCTTCATCTTCGACTCGCGCGACGAGGGCGGCGAGCAGCGGCTGGAGATCCTCAACGACCGTGACGGGGTGTGGCGCTGCCGCACCACCTTCAACTGCACGGACGCCTGCCCGCGTGGCATCGAGGTCACCAAGGCGATCCAGGAGGTCAAGCGCGCGCTGATCACGCGTCGCTTCTGACCCGTAGGACGCAGGCAGCAAAAAGGGGCCCCGGCTCGCGCGGACACCGCGCGGACCGGGGCCCTTGCCGTGCGCGCGGGTCCGTCAGTCCCAGGCGGCGCCGCCCCGGTCCTCCGCGACCACCATGATGCGCCGCAGCATGGCGTTGAGCAGCCGGCGTTCGTCCTTGCCGAGGACGCCGAGCAGCCGCTCCTCCTCGTTGCCGAGGACGTCCATCGCGCCGAGCCATGTCGAACGTCCCCGGTCGGTCAACTCCACGTCCACGCGCCGCCGGTCGGTGGTGGAGGGCGTACGGCGGACGAATCCGCGACGCTCCAGCGCGTCCAGCCGGCCGGTGACGGAGGCGGGCGCGAGGTCGAGGTCGGCGGCGAGATCGGACGGGGCGGCCTTCCCGCCGCGTCCGGCGAGCTTGTGCAGGGTGTCGAACTCCTGGCGGTCCAGGTCGAAGTCGAGGAGCGACTGTTCACGCACCCGGCGCAGATGGACGGAGAGCTTCTTCATCCGGGTCACCGCGCCCTCGACGTCCGGGTCGAGTTCCGGAAGCACCGGCTTCCACCGCTCCACGTGTCCGTCGGTCCAGTCGCGTCGCTCCATGGTCGACAGCCTACGCCGAACCCCAACTTCCTTTCGGTGCCTTATATTTCGTTGACGAATACTTCGGAAACGAAATAGATTCCGCGCCATGCCTCATCCTCTGCGCACCCGCTCCTTCCGCCTGCTCTTCATCGGACGCAGCCTCTCGATGCTGGGTGACGCGGCGATCCCCGCGGCCCTCACCCTCGCCGTCTACCTGGCCACGGGCTCGACCGGCGCGCTCGCCCTGGTGCTCGCGTGCGCGATGGTGCCCAAGCTGCTCCTGCTGCCGCTCGGCGGCGTCGTGGGCGACCGCTTCAACGCCCGCACGGTCGCGCTCACCACCGATCTCGTACGGTGCGCCAGTCAACTCTTCGTCGGCGCTCAACTCCTGTCCGGCGCACCGGCGCTGTGGCAGATCGCGGTGGCGGAGGCGATCGGCGGCGCCGCCGGGGCGTTCGCGATGCCGACCGTCTCCCCACTGATCCGGGGCACCGTGGCGGAGTCCGGGCTGCTGCGCGCCAACTCCCTGATGGCGGTGGTCAGCAGCGCCACCCGGATCGGCGGCCCCGCCGTCGCCGGAGCACTGGTCCTCACCGCGGGGCCCGGCTGGGCCTTCGTACTGGACGGCGCCACCTTCGCGGTCAGCGCGGCGCTGCTGTCCGCGATCGACGTACGACACGTCCCCGTCGCCCGCAGCTCCGTGCTCAGCGACCTCAAGGAGGGCTGGAGCGAGGTCCGCGGCCGCGACTGGTACTGGACGAGCCTGATCGCGCACTCCGTCTGGAACGGCGCGGCGGCCGTCCTGATGACGCTCGGCCCGGCGCTCTTCCTCCACCACCTGGGCGGCAGGGGCATGTGGCTCGCCTTCCTCCAGACCGGCGCTGTCGGCCTGCTGCTCGGCTCGCTGCTGGCAGGCCGGGCCCGGCCCCGCCGCCCGGTCCTGATCGCCAACCTGGGCCTCGCCCTGTACGCGCTGCCGCTCTGCCTGCTGGCCGCCCACGCCCCCGCGCTCGTCGCCATCGCCGCGTACGGGGTCTCCCAGGCCGGACTCGGCTACCTCAACCCGGTCTGGGAGACCGCCGTCCAGTCCGCCGTACCCGCGCACGCGCTGGCCCGGGTGACCTCGTACGACTGGCTGCTCTCCCTCGGGGCGATGCCGCTGGGGTACACCCTCGCCCCGCTGGCGGCCTCGGCCTGGGGTGCCGAACTCCCGCTGGCCTCAGCCGGAGTGGCGGTCGGCGCGGCCTGTCTGGCCACCGCCGCGGTACCGGGCGTACGACGCTTCGCGACGTCCGGCGAGAAGGTGACGCGCACCACCGGGGTACCGGCTTGAACATGTTCAAATCCAGGTCTACAGTCCATGACAACAGCATTTGAACGCGTTCAAGGGAGGGTGGGGCATGGACCTCACTGTTGTCGCGTACGTCATCTATCTGCTCATCAGCGTGGCGCTCACCATCTGGGTGGCCCGCACGCTCAGCCGCAACGGCAAGGTGTTCCTCGCCGATGTGCTGCACGGGAACGAGAAGCTCGCGGACGCCGTCAACCACCTGCTGGTGGTCGGCTTCTACCTGGTCAACCTGGGGTTCGTGACGCTCTATCTGAAGAACTCAGAAGCGGTCACCGACGCCCGCGGTCTCTTCGACGCACTCTCACTGAAGGTCGGCGTCGTGCTGCTCGTCCTCGGGGTCATGCACCTCGGCAACGTCTACGTGCTGAACAGGATCCGCCGCCGGGGAATGATGGAGCGCGAGCACACCCCGCCCGTGGCGCCGCAGGGCTGGACGCCTCCGGGCACCGGACCGTGGACCGCTCCCGTCGGCAAGGCGTGAGGGCGGGCCATGACAGCCCGGACAGCTGGGCGGCGGCCGTCCGTCAGCCGGCTCACCGTGCTCTACGACGCACAGTGCTCGCTCTGCGTCCATCTGCGGCAGTGGCTGATCAGACAGCGTCAGCTGGTCCCGCTGGACCTGGTCCCGGCCGGCTCCGCGGAGGCGCACCGCCGCTTCCCCGTTCTCGACCACTCCGCGACGCTGGAGGAGATCACGGTGATCGGGGACGGGGGCCAGGTCTACCGGTCCACGTCCGCGTGGATCGTCTGCCTCTGGGCGCTGGCCGAGCACCGGCCCAAGTCCCACTGGCTGACCACCCCGGCCGGCCGCCCGTTCGCCAGGGCGACCGTCCTCGCCGCCGCGAAGTACCGTTCACTGACGGCGGCGCCCTGCGGGGCGGACGGCGGCGGGGAGTGCGCGGTACCGGGCCCGGAGCCCGGCCGGTAGGGAGTGTCCTCGGTCCGGATCAGGGCCGGATACCCTCGGGACCGTGGTGAAGGAAGAGAAGGACGTGAAGGAAGTCAAGGCTCCCAAGAGCGAGCAGACCCGCACCGTCATCCTCGAAACCGCGCTCCGGCTCTTCCAGGAACGCGGTTACGACAAGACGACGATGCGGGCCATCGCCCAGGAGGCCGGTGTCTCCGTAGGGAACGCGTACTACTACTTCTCGTCCAAGGAACACCTCGTCCAGGGTTTCTACGACCGGATCGCCGCCGAGCACGAGGCGGCGGTCCAGCCGGTCCTGGCCGGCGACCAGGACCTCGCGGTGCGCATCCGCGGGGTCCTCCTCCGCTGGCTGGACGTGGCGGAGCCGTACCACCGCTTCGCCGCCCAGTTCTTCAAGAACGCCGCGGATCCGGAGAGCCCGCTCAGTCCCTTCTCCGAGGACTCCGTCGCGGCACGCGACGCGGCGATCTCCATCCACCGGCGCTGCCTGGCGGGCGCGGACACCAAGGTCGATCCCGAACTGGCGGAGCTGCTGCCGCAGCTGATGTGGCTGAACCAGATGGGCCTGGTGCTGTACTGGGTGTACGACCGGACCGACAACGCCGAACGCAGCCGCCGCCTCGTCGAGCGCACCGCCCCGATCATCGCGCGGGCCATCGCCCTGTCCCGGTTCCGGGTGCTGCGGCCGCTCGTGCGCCAGGTCCACGCGGTGCTGGAGGAGTTCCTGCCGGGCGCGACGGGCCGGGTCGCGGACCGGCAGGGCTGACCCCGCGCCAGGAGGCGTACACGCCGGAGCGGCCGCCCCGCTGATGCCGGGACGGCCGCTCCTGTGCGTGCTGGCTACTGGTCCGCGAAGGACCGTCAGATCCAGTCGAGTTCCCACAGTCGCCAGATGCCGGTGCCGTCCGAGAGGTACTGCGAACCGGACACGTCGGGCTTGGCGAGGACGTAGTCCTTCTTCTGCCACAGCGGGACGAGCGGCACGTCCTCGCCGACCAGCTTCTGGAGGTCCTTGAAGTCCGCCGAGGTGCGGCTGCGGTCGCTGAACTGCAGCGTGTCGCTGATCAGCTGGTCCATCTTCTTGCTGGTGTAGCCGTTGTGGAGGCTGGTGTCGCGACCCACGAGCGGCTGGCTGAAGGTGTCGGGGTCCGGGTAGTCGGGGAGCCAGCCGACGGTGTACATGTCGTACTTACCGGCCGCGTAGCCCTTCTGGAAGGCCGTCCACTCCACCGACTTGATCGTGACCTTGAACAGCCCGTCCGCGTTCAGCTGACGCTGGATCTCCTTCGTCTCCGGCGTGTACGAGTCGCCGGAGCGGTAGGCGAAGGTGATGGGGAGCGGCAGCTGGACGCCCGCTTGCTCCAGCAGTTTCTTGGCACGCTTGGAGTCGGGCGAGGGGTACTCGTCGAAGAACGGGGTGCTGTGCCCGATGTAGCCCTGCGGGATCAGCGAGTAGAGCGGCTCGACGGTGCCCTTGTAGACGTCGGT
This sequence comes from Streptomyces sp. AW19M42, assembly GCA_000470535.1. Lineage (GTDB taxonomy): Bacteria > Actinomycetota > Actinomycetes > Streptomycetales > Streptomycetaceae > Streptomyces. The sequence goes on along the minus strand of CBRG010000071.1, from coordinate 2,109 downwards.
CACCAGCGGCGCGCGGTCGATGACCGACGCGATGGCCTGCCGGACCCGCTTGTCGGCGAGCGGCGATCCGGCGCGGACGTTGAAGACGAGGTTGCGGATCTCGGCGCTGTCCGCCTCCGTGACGCGCTGATCGGCGTCACCGGGGTTCAGCTCCGCGAGCGCGGACGGCGGGAGCTGACGGTGCGTGACATCGATCTGCCCCGACTTCCAGGCCGCCAGCAGGTCGTCCGACTGCTTGTAGTAGCGCACGGTGACCGGTCCACCGGTCTTCTTCAGCGCGCCCTTGTACCTGGTGTTCGGCACCAGTTCGGCCTCGGCGCCCGGCTCGTACGACTTGAGCACGTACGGCCCGGAGCCGCTGACCTTGTTGTCGGCCCGCAGCTTGTTCTCCGAGTAGGCCTCCCGGTCGACGATCGAACCGGCCCCGGTGGCGAGCTTCTGCGGGAAGGTCGCGTCGCGCGAGGAGAGGTTGAACGTGATCGTCCGGCCCTCGGTCACCACGTTCTTGAGGGTCGGGAACAGCACCGAGGGGCCGACGTCCGTCTTGATCCTGAGCATGCGCTCGAAGGAGTACTTGACGTCCTCCGCGGTGATCTCCCGGCCGTTGGAGAACGACAGGTCGTCACGGAGCTTGCACTGGTACGTCTGGAGCTTCCCGCCGAGGAAGCCGCAGCTCTCGGCCGCGTCCGGCTCGGGGACGATCGCCCCGGACTTGAACGTCATGAGGGACTGGTAGATGTTGCTGTACATCGCCCAGGAGCCGGCGTCGTACGCTCCGGCCGGGTCGAGCGAGGTCACCACGTCGGTCGTGCCGACGGAGACCGGGTCCTCCTTCGCTCCGTCCGATGGAAGCAACTGCCAGGCGCCGACGCCTGCGATGACCAAAACCGCGAGAATCGCGAGAATCCGTATTCGGATCGACCGCATTGCCGTGCTCTCCCTTAACAGCCCCACCTCGGCGTCGCGCTCAGATACGCAGATCACCGCACGTTCACGCTCAGCCAATCACACGATTTTCACATCTGGAAGAGGAAATCAGGGATACATAGCCTTTTGTTCGTTACTTGAAACTTTCGACGATAGGTCGAATACAGAGGGTTGGCGACCGGTCACCGAATTCGTCTGCGGCCGACCCCGCGAGCCCTTCGGGACAGCACTTACGCCTGTGTGGAGGCGAGTTCGACGACGGTGATGTCCGAGGGGGCGCCGACCCGTACCGGAGGGCCCCAGGCGCCCGCGCCGCGCGTGACGTACAGCTGGGTGTCGCCGTAGCGTTCCAGGCCGGCGACCGTGGGGTTGGACAGTTCCGCGATGTAGTTGCCGGGCCAGAGCTGGCCGCCGTGGGTGTGCCCGGAGAGCTGCAGGTCCACACCGTGTGCGACGGCCTCGTCGATGAGGACGGGCTGGTGGGCCATGAGGACGGCAGCCCGCGAGCGGTCCCGGTCACCCAGAGCGCGGCCGAAGTCCGGGCCCCGCCCCTCGCTCTCGCCCCCGATGTCATTGACTCCGGCCAGATCGAAACCGTCGATCTCCACCCGCGCATTCTCCAGCGGGTGTATCCCCAATTCCCTTACGTGTTCCACCCATTGGGCCGCACCGGAGTAGTACTCGTGGTTGCCGGTGACAAAGAACGCGCCGTGCCGGGAGCGAAGGCGCGCGAGCGGCTCCGCGGCCGGACCGAGATCCGCGACCGATCCGTCGACCAGGTCCCCGACGACCGCGATCAGGTCGGGCTGGGTCCGGTTGACCGTGTCGACGATCCGCTGGGTGTGCGCCCGGCCCAGGATCGGGCCGAGGTGGATGTCGCTGACCACGGCGATCCGGAAGCCGTGCGCGGAGCGGGGCAGCCGGGCCAGCGGGATGGTGACGCGCTTGACCCGCGGGCCGCGCAGCACCCCGTACGTGCCGTACCCGACCGTGCCGAGCCCGGCGACGGCCGCGGCGCCCCCGACGGCCCGCGCGACGAAGAGCCGGCGCGAGGCGGAGGCGGCGGACTGCGGCGAGGAGGGGGGTGCCGGGGGTGCGTCCGTCCTGGTGTCGGAGTCGGCGGCGGCTCCGGCGCGCTCGGCCTCCGCCGCCTGCGCGGTCTCCCGCGTACGCGCCGGCTCG
>CBRG010000070.1 GCA_000470535.1 Streptomyces sp. AW19M42 | reverse complement strand
CGGTTGTACGGGAGTGGCGGGGCACTCCGTCGTGCCCGGCCGGTGTTACGCCCTCGAACCTACTGCGCCACCAGTCCCTTTGCGTCGCGCGCCAGTGCCGTCAGCCTGGAGATTGCCCGGAAGTACTTCTTCCGGTACCCGCCGTTCAGCATCTCCTCGCTGAACAGCCGGTCGAACGGCAGCCCGGCGGCGAGGACCGGGACCTCCCGGTCGTACAGCCGGTCCGCGAGCACCACGAGCCGCAGCGCGGTCGACTGGTCGGGGACCGGCTGTACCTCGGTGAGGCACACGGCCCGCAGACCGTCCGTCAGCGCGCCGTACCGGCTCGGGTGGACGCGGGCCAGATGGTCGAGCAGCGCGGGGAAGTCGTCCAGGCTGGCGCCCTCCGTCGCGTACGCGGCCCGGGTGACCTGCTCCTGGGAGAACGGCGGCGGGGCGTCGGGCAGACCGCGGTGCCGGTAGTCCTCGCCGTCGATGCGCAGCGGGCGGAAGTGCGAGGAGAGCCCCTGGATCTCGCGCAGGAAGTCGGCGGAGGCGAACCGGCCCTCACCGAGCTTGCCCGGCAGCGTGTTGGAGGTCGCGGCCAGCGCCACCCCCGCCTCGACCAGCCGGCTCAGCAGCGAGGAGACCAGCACCGTGTCGCCCGGGTCGTCGAGCTCGAACTCGTCGATGCACAGCAGCCGGTGCCCGCTCAGCGTCCGCACGGTCTGCTGGAAACCGAGCGCGCCGACCAGGTTGGTCAGCTCGACGAAGGTGCCGAAGGCCTTCAGGGAGGGGGCGGCGGGCGTGGCGTGCCAGAGGGAGGCCAGCAGATGGGTCTTGCCGACGCCGTAGCCGCCGTCCAGATAGACCCCGCGCGGCGTGCTGGGCGCCGTCGGCTTCTTCCCGAAGAACCTGCGCTTCCCGGAACCGCTGGCGTGCGCCCCGCCGAGCCCGGCGGCGAAGGCCCCGAGGACCTCGACCGCCTCGATCTGGCTCGGCCGGTTCGGATCGGGGACGTACGTATCGAAGCGCACCGAGTCGAAGCGCGGCGGCGGCACCATCTCCGCGACCAGCCGGTCGGCGGGTACATGCGGTTCGAGGGTGCACAGGGACAGCGGGGCCGTTTCGGCTATGGGGCTGGGCCCCGGCACGGCGTGGGAGGACGACACAACTCTCTAGCTTACGGCCTGGTGTGCGACGGGGAGCGGGTCAGCGACCGGCGTCATGCGGCTTCGCATCCAAGGCGGAGGAGGGAATCTACGCGGAGCGTCGTTGACCGACGACAACGCCGGAGGCGCAGTCGCAGGGCGTCGGGTGCCCGCTCCCCGTCGCACACCGGGCCGTTAAGGGCGTGCCAGACTGCCTGACATGCGACGCCTGTTCCCTGTGACGGACCTGACAGCGGCGGACGACCGGGGTGAGTGGAGCCTGGACGCCCTCGCCGACGCCTACGCCTACCCCGACACGGACGGCCCCTGGCTGCGCGCCAACATGGTGTCGACGCTCGACGGGGCCGCCCAGCACGACGGTCGCTCGCAGCCGATCTCCTGCGCGAGTGACATGCGGATCTTCGGCACCCTGCGCGGGCTGGCGGACGTGGTGATCGCGGGCGCGGAGACGGTACGGCTGGAGGGGTACCGGCCCGCCCGCGCCCGGGAGGCCTTCGCGGCCGGGCGGGTGGCGGCCGGTCAGGGGCCCGCTCCGGCCGTCGCCGTGGTGAGCGGCAGTCTGGACCTGGACTTCTCGCTCCCGCTCTTCGTCTCGCCGCTGGTCCCGACGCTCGTGCTGACCGGCGCGGGCGCGCCGCCGGACCGGATCGCGGCGGCCCGCTCGGCGGGCGCGGAGGTGGTCCTCGCGGGGGAGGGCTCCCGGGTGGACCCGGCCAGGGCCGTACGGGAGCTGGCGGCCCGGGGACACCGGCGGCTGCTGACGGAGGGCGGGCCCAGGCTGCTCGGTCAGTTCGTGGCGGCGGGCGTGCTGGACGAGATGTGTCTGACGCTGGCGCCGATGCTGACCGCCGGGGATGCCCAGCGGATCGCGGGCGGCCCGTCGGTGGCTGTGCCGGAACGATTCGCCCTGGCATCGGTGCTGGAAGAGGCCGGGTTCCTCTTCTCTCGGTACCGTCGGATCTGACAATCAGCGGAATATCCCGTTCCGGTTAGCTTTCGGTGGGCAGAATGGAACGCGGACCCCGTGCGAGCACGGGGAAGGATGGTTTCAGCAGTGGCCGGAGACGGTCACTGAAGCAGAAGGGCGCCTGTGGTGTTCACCAGCGTTTTGATGATCGAGAAGCCCCTCACTTCCGAGGACGTCGAGTTCGTCACCACCCTGCACGGGGAGGAGCAGATCTCCTTCGTCGTGCTGATGCAGCCACGTGGCGACCAGGCGGATGTGCTGTTGCGGGCCATCGACGACCTGGCGATGGGCGAACTGAAGGAAGCGGCCCGTGAGAGCGAGGAACCGGAGGGCAGGAACGCCAGGGAGTCCGCCGAACTCGCGCTCGAAGTGTCCCTGGAGGCCCTGCGCCAGTCGGGCTCGGAAGCCGTCGGACAAGTGATCGAGACCCATCCCCTGGACAAGCTCACGTCCGTGGTCGAGGAGTCGGAGGCCGACGAGGTCATCGTGCTGACCGCGCCGCACTACGTCGAGGAGTTCTTCCACCGCGACTGGGCGTCCCGCGCCCGGCACAAGGTCGGCGTACCGGTGCTCAAGCTCTTCGCGCACAGCGAATAGGCTGGGAGGCCCCACCCGTACCGACCCTGGGAGACACACGCATGGCACCCGGTATTCCTGCCGCCATGGAACGGCCGCACTTCATCGGCATCGGCGGCGCCGGAATGTCGGGCATCGCGAAGATCCTCACCAGGCGCGGCGCGAAGGTCGCGGGCAGCGACTCCAAGGAGTCGCCCACCGCGGAGGCACTGCGCACGCTGGGGGCGACCGTCCACATCGGACACGCCACCGGACACCTGGCGGACGACGCCACGTGCGTGGTCGTCTCCAGTGCCATCCGCGCCGACAACCCGGAGCTGGTGCGCGCCGGGGAACTCTCGATCCCCGTCGTGCACCGCTCCGACGCGCTCGCCTCCCTGATGCGGGGACTGCGCTCCATCGCCGTCGCGGGCACCCACGGCAAGACGACCACCACGTCGATGCTGGCCGTCGCACTCACCGAGCTGGACCTCGACCCCTCCTACGCGATCGGCGGCGACCTGGCCGGACCCGGCACCAACGCCACCCACGGCGAGGGCGCGATCTTCGTCGCCGAGGCCGACGAGAGCGACCGCAGCTTCCAGAAGTACGACCCCGAGGTCGCGATCGTCCTCAACGTCGAGCTGGACCACCACGCGAACTACGCCTCGATGGACGAGATCTACGACTCCTTCGAGACCTTCGTGGGCAAGATCGTTCCCGACGGCACCCTGGTGGTCTCCGCCGACCAGGCCGGCGCCGTCGAGCTGACCAGCCGGGTGCGCGACCAGACGGCGCTCAAGGTCGTCACCTACGGCGAGGCCGCGACCGCCGACGTACGCGTCCAGAAGATCAACCAGCGCGGCCTGACCAGCGAGGTCACCGTCGTCCTGAACGGGAAGTACCTCACCTTCACCGTCTCCGTCCCCGGCCGCCACTACGCGCTCAACGCCGTGGCCGCCCTCGCCGCGGGCGTCGCCCTCGGCATCCCGGCACACAACCTGGCCTCGGCCCTCGGCAAGTACACCGGCGTCAAGCGCCGCCTCCAGCTCAAGGGCGAGGCGGCCGGCGTCCAGGTCATCGACAGCTACGCGCACCATCCCACCGAGATGACCGCCGACCTCGAAGCGATGCGCGGCGCCGCCTCCGACGCCCGACTCCTGGTCGTCTTCCAGCCCCACCTCTTCTCCCGCACCCAGGAGCTCGGCGCCGAGATGGGGCAGGCCCTCGCGCTGGCCGACGCCTCCGTGGTGCTGGACATCTACCCGGCCCGCGAGGACCCGATCCCCGGCATCACCAGCACCCTGATCATCGACGCCGCACGGGCGGCCGGCGCCGACGTCACCGCCGTCCACGACAAGGCCGCGGTCCCGGAGGCCGTCGCGGGAATGGCGAAGCCCGGCGATCTCGTTCTCACCATGGGAGCGGGCGACGTCACGGACCTCGGCCCGCAGATCCTGGACCACCTGTCGAGCTGAGGGAGCCACCGTGCCGTACGACATCGACAAGCCCGACGAGGAGTGGCGGGCGGAGCTGTCCCCCGCCGAGTACGCGGTACTGCGCCAGGCCGGCACCGAGCCCGCCTTCGTCGGCGAGTACACCGACACCAAGACGACGGGCGTCTACTCCTGCCGCGCCTGTGACGCGGAGCTGTTCCGCTCCGACACCAAATTCGAGTCGCACTGCGGCTGGCCGTCCTTCTACGACCCGAAGGACAGCGACGCCGTCGAACTGATCCAGGACCGCACCCATGGCATGGTCCGTACCGAGGTCCGCTGCGCCCGCTGCGGCTCGCACCTGGGCCACGTCTTCGAGGGTGAGGGCTACCAGACCCCCACGGACCAGCGGTACTGCATCAACTCGATCTCGCTGCGGCTGACACCCGACGGAAGCTGAACGCGGGCCGCACGGATCAGGCCCGCGCCCGCGCCACTGCTGGTGCCCCGCCCCGGGGCATCAGCAGGGTGCTCACCAGCGCGAAGAGCACCCACGTGCACGCACCGGCCGCGATCGAGAGAAGTACGGACACGTCGCCCCCGGCGGCCAGCAGGCCGGTCAGCACGGTGCCGTTGAGCAGACCCATGGTCGTGCCGGCGGCGGTCTGCCACGGTGCCCTGCGGATCACTGCCTCGACACCGCTGCGTACTCCCATGCCGCCGAAGAACAGCACGGGGACGCCGAGCACGCCGGACAGCAGCGCCGTCCACCACGGCGACGGGGGCCAGAGAAGCAGGAACACGACGGCGAGCACGGTGCAGAGCATCGCCATGAGGAGCATGCCCACATCCGTCTGCTCCCGGTCGTCCGCTGCCACGTTGGGCGCCCCGATGAAGGCGCCCGCCACGGCGACCAGGAAGACCGGTACGCACAGGGACAGGGTCCAGACCGGGGCCCAGCCGGTCAGCAGCGCGAACTGGGACCAGAGGGCGCCGGTGGTGAGCAGCGCGATCCAGGACGACTCCCGCCCGGCCCCGGGGATCGTCTGTGGGACGGCGGGCTTGGGGGCGGGCTCCGGCTCTGTGGGAGTGGCGGCCGGCCGCGAGGGGGCCACCGGCTCCGGTTCCGGTTCTGGGGGCCGCTGAGGTTGGGCCTGAGGTCTGCGCGGGGCGTCGATCGTCGCGGCACCGACGAGATCCGGGACCCCCGGGGGCAGGTCCCCGGGGCCGTCCAGCACCCCGCGCAGGCGCTCGGACACCTCGTCGGCCGTTGCGGGCCGGTGGTCCGGATCCTTGCGCAGCAGCGAGATGACCAAGTGGTCGAGAGCGGCCGGAACGCCGGGACGCAGGCTCCGCAGCGGTTCCGGCGCCCCGTTCAGGTGCTGGGCCATCACCGACCACCCGGCCCCCTCGAAGGGCGGTCTGCCCGCGAGGAGTTCGTATAGCAGGCAGCCCAGCGAGTAGAGGTCGCTGCGCCCGTCGAGAGTACGGTCGCCGCGTACCTGCTCCGGGGACATGTAGGCGGGCGTGCCGATCGCGGAGCCGGTGCCGGTGAGCCCGGTCCCTGACTCCTCGATCAGCCGGGCGATGCCGAAGTCGCAGATCTTCAGGTCGTGTTCGCCGTCCCCGTACACCATGACGTTCGCCGGTTTGATGTCCCGGTGGACGACGCCCGCACGGTGGGCGGCCGAGAGGCCGGCGCAGATCTGGAGCCCCCACGCCACCACCGACTCGACGCTCCGCCGGTCCGTGGCGGTGAAGGAGGCCATGGAGCGGCCGGGGACCAGCTCCATGACCAGGAAGAGCACCTGATGCCCCGCGACGGCCGCCTCGCCGTGGTCGTGGATGGTCACGATGCGCGGGTGGGTCAGACGCGCGGTGGCCCGTGCCTCCTGGCGGAACCGCGCGGCGGACTGGCTGGTCGTGAGGGGGCTCTGCGTGATCACCTTGACGGCCACATCACGGTCGAGCCGTGAGTCGACGGCCCTCCACACCTGGCCCATACCGCCGGCCCCGAGCATCTCCACCAGCCGGTAGCGGCTTTCGAGTACCTCTCCGCGCACCGAGCGGCCCCCTTCGATCGTGGTGTCCGGGGCGTTGCGACCCGGCGGCGTGCCCCACGGCTCCCCGGGCAGCAGCCTACGCAGCGTCCGGCCCGGAAACACGCCCGGCCGGACATTCTCCCGCGGGAAGCCTCAGGCCTCGTCGGTCTCCGGCTTCAGCAGCGGGTGCACCACGCCCGGGAAGACCCGGGCCCGCACGACCTCCTCCGCCGAACCGCCCTGGATCACCGTCTCCGCCACACCCCAGGGCCGCCCCGGCAGCTCCACGAGCAGCGTGTACGAGGCCGGGCAGCCGGTGCACTCGTACCGGTCGACCCAGGTCTCCACCTCGGTGGCGCTTCCCGGGTACCGCGCCACGTGCCGGTGCCGGGCGTGGCACCGCTCGCAGGTCTCGCCGGGCTCGCAGGTGCCGCCGCAGGGGCACGGCACGTCGAAGGACTCGGCGGGACGCCACCGCTGGGTGACGACGGCCTCACGTGTGGCGCCCATGTCCTTCATCGCCTTGAGGTTGCGGGCGGCCACGTTGTACGACTCACCGGTCGCGGCCATCCGGTCCCGGATCACGTCCTTGCGCCCGCGGTTCGTCGTCATCTGTTCCTCCTGGGGGTCCACGCAGCCCGCTAGGGCCTGTCTTCAAACTGCCGTCTGCCGCGCGACGCCATGCACGCACTCTCGCCGCACCGGCCCCAGACCCCGGTACGTCCAGTACAGGGGCCCGGGGCCGGCACACCGAGAGC
>CBRG010000069.1 GCA_000470535.1 Streptomyces sp. AW19M42 | reverse complement strand
ACGCTGGCACGCTGACCGGCTCGCGGACTGGCGACGCCGGCACGCTGAGGCTCGCGGACCGCTGTCACAGGAAGCGGCGGATCGGCACGACGGACGCCTCACGGAGCCGCTGGACCACCGACCGCCGCTTCCACCGGCCGCCGTCGATCGGCTCGCTCAATCGCCTGTCCTGATCGAAATGACCGTCCAGGGTCGCCGTGAACTCCGGGTCGAGCACGGCGAGCATCACTTCCTCGTCGTGGTCCAGCGAGCGGCGGTTGAAGTTCGTCGAGCCGATCAGGGCGGCGACGCGGTCGATGGTGATGGTCTTGGTGTGCAGCATCGTCGGCTGGTACTGGGAGATCTTCACGCCGCAGGCGGTGAGGTCCTCGTAGTGGCGCTGCCCGGCCAGCTGGCAGACCCGCTTGTCCGTGTGAGGCCCGGGGAGCAGGATCTCCACCTCCACCCCGCGCCGCGCGGCGGCGCAGAGCAACTCCACGAAGTACGCGTCGGGCGCGAAGTAGGCCGTGGTCAGGCGTATCCGCTCCTCCGCCGACTCCAGCACGACCCGGAGCAGGGTCTGCATGTCCTGCCAGCCGAAGCTGGCCGACCCGCGCACCACCTGCACGACGGCGTCGCCGCACGGCTCCGTCCGGATGAAGCGGTCACGTGCGTCGAAGAGTTCGTCGTGGCACTCGGCCCAGTTCTGGGCGAACGCGGCCGCGAGACCGTCCACGGCCGGACCGCACACCCGCACATGCGTGTCGCGCCACTCGTTCTCGTTGCGGGCGTCGCCGCACCACTCCTCGGCTATCCCGACTCCGCCGGTGAACGCGGTCTCCTCGTCGACGACGAGGACCTTGCGGTGGCAGCGGTGGTTCTGTTTCAGCGGCGAGAGATGGAGCGGCTTGCGGAACCACGCCACCTGGACACCCGCCTCGCTCATCGCCGCGAGCTGGTCCTTCGCGATGAGCCTGCTGCCGAACCCGTCCAGCAGCAGACGCACCCGCACCCCGGCGCGGGACCGCTCGGCGAGCGCGTCGGCGAACTCCTGGGCGATGTCGCCGCGCCAGTAGACGAAGGTCATCATGTCCACGGTGTGCTCGGCGCCGCGGATGGACTCCAGCATCGCGGCGAAGATCTCGTCACCGTTGCGGAGCGGTACCAGCAGGTTCCCCTCGGTGGCGGCGATACCGATCAGCCGCTCCAGCCGGCGCCGCAGCCGCAGCGTGCGACCGGCAAAGAGGCGGTCCTCCCGCTCAGCGGGGGCATCGGCGGAGATATCGGACGTATCCGGCTCCAGTCGCTCCGGTCTGTCGTCCATGGTGCTGGTCATTCGTCTCCTCGACGGTCGTCACTGGGCGCTCCCGCGCACCGCTCTCCGCAAAAGCGCCACCGGGAACCTTCCCACGACTTCACCGTTCAGACGTTCGACCCCGGGTACGGGTCAGACAGCACCCAGGAGCCCGAGCACCTTCCGGACCGCCTCGACCACCGGCTCCCCGACCGTCGACACCGTGGCCGCGATCCCGGCGACCGCCAGCAGCGCGCGGTGCCGCTCCTCCGGTCCCTGCGGCGCGTCGGCCCCACCGGCGAGGGCGGGCAGGTTGTCGTCGAGCGCGCGGGCGCTGACGGGCGGGAGCTGTCCCCGCAGCTCACCGACCAGCCGCAGCAGTTCCCGCACCGCCTCCTGCAACTCGGGAGAGCCGGAATCGGCGGCGGGCGGCGCGAAGTGGTTGTTCTGGATGCCCGTGTTCCCCGAGCCGCCGTACATGTTGACGTTGTCGCCGCTCATGAATTCGCAATCCCCACGTTCCCGGTTCCGCCGTACATGTTGACGTTGTCCCCGAAGTGGTAGATCTGGGGACTCACGTTGATGCCCTCGACCCGCACGGTGAACTCGGCCTCCGGATGGTCGATCGCGTACGCGATCTGACCCACGAGCTGGATCAGATGCGCCGGGTCGCGGCTGGTCACCATCGCCGTGGACGGCCCCGCCGTCTCGACGGCCAGCACGAAGTGCGAGGGCGCGGACAGGACCTGGGTCAGCTCCACCAGGTAGTAGATCAGCCCGCCGACCGTACCGAGCCACACGATAGTGATGAACGGGCCACCACTGCTCTCACCCCGCCCGATGGACGCCACCGTGTCCACCAGCAGAATGAGCACGGTCATACCGACCGCCAGCGCGAGCGTCAGCGCCACGCGCTTGCAGAAGAGCGCGATGGCCTCCTTGCGGCGCGGGCGCAGCACGAAGGTGAACACTCGGGCGATGTTCTCCAGCGGATACGCGGCGGGCCCGACCCACAGCAGCCGCTTGCTGACCCGGAGGTCCACCGCGTGCACGAGGGGCGGCGGGGGCGCACCCATGGGGCGCGGCGGCACGGCCGGTGGCTCCATGACTCCCCCTCGAATGATCCGCTCGGCGCGAAGGACCCATTAAGCGACGCGCACTCGGTCAACGCAAGCCAAAATCACTCACAAATGCTCCAGCACAGAGGAGTTGGCGAATTCGCGCACCCCCAGTCATCCGCGGCGGCCCGCACGAACTCCCGCGCCGGGCGGGAACGGCTCCGGCTGATCCGGTCCGCGTGGCGGATTCGGCGTCCGTCGCTTCGCTCCGCGGCCGACCCCTGGTGCGTACCGCCTTTGGTCGGCCCTTTGGCATGTCCCAGAAGGTCTTGGCAGGGGTGTGGTGGGGGGCTCATCATGAGGCGCGCCATTGTCATGGACACGGCTTGCGCTTGAGCGCCCCACTCCTCTCCCCAAGGGAGCCCCCCATGGATCAGCCCAGCCCCCACGCCCCCAGACCCTCGCGCCGACGCCTGCTGCAGGGCGCCGCCGTCACCGCTGCTGCTGCCGCGCTGGGGCCGCTGGCCGCCGGCCGTGCCGCCGCCGCCGCGGCTCCGTATCCCGTGTCGCACTGGATACCGGCGAGCACCTCCAACTACACGGTCTCCAGCCGCCCGAGCAGCTACCCCCTGAACTACGTGGTCATCCATGTCACCCAGGAGACCTTCCAGGACGCGATGCGGATCTTCAAGGATCCGGCCCGCCAGGTGTCCGCGCACTACATGGTCGCCTCCGGCGACGGCTACATCGGGCAGTTCGTGCGGGAGAAGGACATCGCCTGGCACGCCGGCAACTGGGACTACAACACGCGCTCCATCGGCATCGAGCACGAAGGCTGGGTCGACCAGCCGCAGTGGTTCACCGACGTGATGTACCGGCAGTCGGCGAAGCTCACCGCGGCCGTCTGCGACCGCTACGGCATCCCGAAGACCCGTACGCACATCATCGGCCACGTCGAGGTTCCGGGCGCGGACCACACGGATCCGGGTCCGAACTGGGACTGGACGAAGTACATGAAGCTGGTCAACGCGGCCTGACCCCGCCGTGCCGCCCGGCCGAATCTCGTTGATCGGCGTCCCCGCGGCGGTGGCGATTTCCACGCTGGACGTGTGCCAGCCCGCCATCGTCCGGGGAGACGATTACTTCGCGCACTGGGGTCTGACCCACTTCCTCCTCGACGGCCACCACAAGCTGGAAGCCGCTGCCACCGCCGGCCGGCCGGTGCGGCTTCTCTCTGCTGACCTTGGGCGAGAGCCTGACCGGTGCCGAAGACGCCGCCAGGCTGCCTGCCTTGCGCGCGCAACCCCGCTCGGCCCGAGCGACCGGACAAGTGGCCCGAAGGCTTTGCCTGCGCCAGGCCGGGACCCTCCATTTCCACGCAACGGCGTCTACCGGCCGATCCAAAGCCTCGATCGTCCGGGCTCCGGTCAACTGCGACGCTCAGTGGCCAACTACCACGCTCATCGTGTCGACGGCGCAGCGCTGAGTGCCCGGCGTCAGGAGTTCGTCGACGGTTGGTGTGCGGTGAGCTCCGCCTTGTGCAGCCAGTCGACGTACCAGCGGGTGAAGGTGATCGGCTTCCCAGCCTGGTCGAGGAGCGGGACGAGGTCGGCGTCGTCCGCCCTGCAGTCGGACCAGATGGTGCCGCGGTGGGTGCCGGTGAAGATCAGCCACTCCCTCTGGGCGCAGCCGAGGTGAGAGATCACGATGGCGCCGGCGGTGCGCTCGGGGGCGAACATCAGGGCTTCCCAGCGGTCGTCCCACGATTCGATGGCGTCGTCGAAGTCCTCGATCTCGTCGAAGGCCTCTTCTTCAGGACGAACAGCGAGGAGTGCGTCGAGGTCTTCGGGGTTCGGGCCCTGGTCGGGAAAGGGCTGAGCGAGCATGGCGAGATCGGCTAGGTCGGCACCGTCTCCTTCCCAGCGCCAGAGGCCTTGAACGCGGCGAACAGGGAAGAGGCCGTACGCAGGACCCGCGCCGCCGGCGCCCACGCAGGTGAGGAAGCTGCGGTAATCACCCGGCAACCGCACGCCTACCTGCGCTTCCAGTTCAGCCAGCCCCTCATCCGTCAGCGGATCTTCCAGGACCCACCTGTGCCCGAGCGAGCCGAACACCTCGCCGCTCGACGGCTGAGTACCCAACGCGACCACACGCTGACGCACCCCGCTCCACTGCTGTCCAACCATGCACAGACCGTACGCGGAGCTACTGACAGCGATGTCAGCCAGGGAGGCGCGCAGGCGCTACGGGCCAACTAGAGAGCTCAGGGGCCAACTGCAACGCTCAGGGAGAATCAGCCAAACCCGCCCCATTCTTTGCATAAAAGTGCGACACTGCGTATAGTCATGCCATCGACGAGGAGGATTTCGATGGTGGTACGTGCAGCGGTGGCAGGGGCGAGCGGATACGCCGGCGGGGAACTGCTGCGTCTTCTGCTGGTCCACCCGGAGGTCGAGATCGGGGCCCTCACCGCGAACTCCAACGCCGGACAGCCGCTCGGGGCGTTGCAGGCGCACCTGCGGCCGCTCGCCGGGCGGGTGCTTCAGCCGACCACGCCCGAGGTGCTCGCCGGGCACGACGTGGTCTTTCTCGCGCTGCCGCACGGGCAGTCCGCCGCCGTGGCGGAGCAGCTCGGTGACGACGTGCTCGTGGTGGACATGGGGGCCGACTTCCGGCTCAAGGACGCCGCGGACTGGGAGAAGTTCTACGCCTCGCCGCACGCCGGGACCTGGCCGTACGGCCTGCCCGAGCTGCCCGGCGGGCGTGCCGGACTGGCGGGGACCAAGCGTATCGCGGTGCCCGGCTGCTACCCCACCGCCGTGTCGCTCGCGCTGTTCCCGGCGTACGCGGCCCAGCTCGCCGAGCCCGAGGCCGTGATCGTCGCCGCCTCCGGTACCTCGGGCGCGGGCAAGGCGGCCAAGCCCCATCTGCTCGGGTCCGAGGTGATGGGCAACATGTCGCCGTACGGCGTCGGCGGCGTCCACCGGCACACGCCCGAGATGATCCAGAACCTCAGCGCGGCGGCCGGTGAACCGGTCACCGTGTCGTTCACGCCGACCCTCGCGCCGATGCCCCGCGGCATCCTCGCCACCTGCAGCGCCAAGGCGAAGCCGGGCGTGAGCGCCGAGTCCCTGCGAGCCGCGTACGAGAAGGCCTTCGCGGACGAGCCGTTCGTCGATCTGCTGCCCGAGGGGCAGTGGCCCGCGACCGCCGCCGTGTACGGCTCCAACGCCGTCCAGATCCAGGTCGCGTACGACGAGGCGGCGGGCCGCGTCATCGTGATCAGCGCCATCGACAACCTCGCCAAGGGCACCGCGGGCGGCGCCCTGCAGAGCATGAACATCGCCCTCGGACTCCCCGAGGACACAGGTCTTTCCACGATCGGAGTCGCACCGTGAGCGTCACGGCAGCACAGGGATTCTCGGCGGCGGGGATCGCCGCCGGAATCAAGGAGAGCGGTAACCCGGACCTGGCCCTCGTGGTCAACAACGGTCCGCGTCGCGCCGCCGCGGGCGTCTTCACCTCCAACCGTGTCAAGGCCGCTCCCGTCCGCTGGTCGGAGCAGGTCCTCAAGGGCGGCGCGGTGACCGCTGTCGTCCTCAACTCCGGTGGCGCCAACGCCTGTACGGGTCCGCAGGGCTTCCAGGACACCCACGTCACCGCCGAGAAGGCGGCCGAGGTCCTCAAGGGCCACAGCGCCGGCGAGATCGCCGTCGCCTCGACCGGCCTCATCGGGCTGCTGCTCCCCATGGACAAGCTCCTGCCGGGCATCGAGAAGGCCGCGGCGGTCCTGAGCGAGCACGGCGGCGAGAAGGCCGCCATCGCCATCAAGACCACCGACACCGTGCACAAGACCGCCGTCGCGGGCGGCGAGGGCTGGACCGTCGGCGGGATGGCCAAGGGCGCCGGCATGCTGGCCCCCGGCCTCGCCACCATGCTCGTCGTGCTCACCACCGACGCCGACGTGGACACCGCCGGGCTGGACGCCGCGCTGCGCGACGCGACCCGCACCACCTTCGACCGGGTCGACTCCGACGGCTGCATGTCCACCAACGACACCGTGCTGCTGCTGGCGTCCGGGGCCAGCGCAGTCACCCCGGAGCAGGGGGAGTTCGCCGAGGCCGTACGGGCCGTCTGCGACGACCTCGCCCGGCAGCTCATCGGCGACGCGGAGGGCGCGTCCAAGGACATCCGGATCGAGGTCGTCAACGCCGCGACCGAGGACGACGCCGTCGAGGTGGGCCGCTCCATCGCCCGTAACAACCTCCTCAAGTGCGCCATCCACGGCGAGGACCCCAACTGGGGCCGGGTGCTGTCCGCCATCGGCACGACGAAGGCCGCCTTCGAGCCGGACGAGCTGAACGTCGCCATCAACGATGTCTGGGTCTGCAAGAACGGCGGAGTCGGTGAGGACCGCGACCTCGTCGACATGCGCTACCGGGAGGTCAAGATCACCGCCGACCTCGCCGCGGGCACCGAGTCGGCCGTCATCTGGGCCAACGACCTCACCGCGGACTACGTCCACGAGAACAGCGCGTACAGCTCATGACCGCAGCGCGGAAGCACACCGCACTCCCGAAGGCGCAGATCCTCATCGAGGCGCTGCCTTGGCTGACCCGGCACAACGGCAAGACCGTCGTCATCAAGTTCGGCGGCAACGCCATGATCGACGAGGAGCTGAAGGCCGCCTTCGCGCAGGACGTCGTCTTCCTGCGGCACGCGGGCCTCAAGCCCGTCGTCGTGCACGGCGGCGGCCCGCAGATCAGCGCCCAGCTCGACAAGCAGGGCCTGGTCAGCGAGTTCAAGGCCGGTCTGCGCGTCACCACGCCCGAGGCGATGGACGTCGTACGGATGGTGCTCGCCGGACAGGTCCAGCGCGAGCTGGTGGGCCTGCTCAACCAGCACGGCCCGCTCGCCGTCGGCATGACCGGCGAGGACGCCCACATCATCACCGCCACCCAGCACCGGCCCGTCATCGACGGCGAGGCCGTCGACATCGGCCGGGTCGGGGAGATCACCGCGATCGACACCGGGGCCGTCCAGGCGCTCCTGGACGACGGCCGTATCCCGGTCATCTCCTCCATCGCCCGCTCCGCCGACGACAACCACGTCTACAACGTCAACGCCGACACCGCGGCCGCCGCGCTCGCCGCCGCGCTGAACGCCGAGACGCTGATGGTCCTCACCGACGTCGAGGGCCTCTACGAGGACTGGCCGAACAGCGACGACGTGATCAGCCGCCTCACCGCCACCGAACTGGAGAAGCTCCTGCCGGAACTCTCCAGCGGAATGGTGCCCAAGATGCAGGGCTGCCTGCACGCCGTGCGCAACGGCGTCGAGACCGCCCGGGTCATCGATGGGCGGGTCCAGCACTCGATCCTGCTGGAGATCTTCACCGACGAGGGAATCGGCACGATGGTCGTGCCCGACGCACAGGGGGAAGCATGACCAACGCCGAGCTCTCGCAGCGCTGGCAGACCGCGCTGATGGACAACTACGGCACCCCGAAGCTGTCCCTCGTCCGCGGTGAGGGCGCCCAGGTGTGGGACGCCGACGGCACCCGGTACCTCGACTTCGTCGGCGGCATCGCGGTGAACGCGCTGGGCCACGCCCACCCCGCGATCGTCGAGGCGGTCTCCGCCCAGATCGCCTCCCTCGGCCACGTCTCCAACCTCTTCATCGCCGAACCGCCCGTCGCGCTCGCCGAGCGGCTGCTCCAGCTCTTCGGCCGCACCGGCAAGGTCTACTTCTCCAACTCGGGCGCAGAGGCCAACGAGGCCGCGTTCAAGATCGGCCGGCTGACCGGACGCACCCACATGGTCGCCACCGACGGCGGCTTCCACGGCCGGACGATGGGCGCCCTCGCGCTCACCGGCCAGCCCGGGAAGCGCGAGGCGTTCGTCCCGCTGCCCGGCGACGTCACGCACGTCCCGTACGGGGACGCGGAGGCGCTGCGGGCCGCGGTGACCACGCAGACCGCGCTGCTGATCATCGAGCCGGTCCAGGGCGAGAACGGTGTCGTCGTACCGCCCAAGGGCTACCTGGAGGCGGCCCGCGAGATCACCCGGGCCACCGGCACCCTGCTGGTCCTCGACGAGGTGCAGACGGGCATCGGCCGGTGCGGCACCTGGTTCGAGCACCAGCAGCACCAGGGCGTGGAGCCCGACCTGGTCACGCTCGCCAAGGGGCTCGGCGGCGGACTGCCGATCGGCGCCACGGTGGCGTTCGGCGCGGCCGCGGAGCTGCTGGCGCCCGGTCAGCACGGCACGACGTTCGGCGGCAACCCGGTCGCCTGCGCCGCCGGACTCGCGGTCCTGGACACCCTGGCCGCCGACGGCGCGCTGGACAACGTGAAGCGGCTCGGCGAGCGGATCCGGGAAGGCGTGGAGGGCTTGGGACACCCCCTGGTCTCGCATGTCCGGGGCTCAGGGCTGCTGCTGGGTATCGTGCTCACCGAGCCCCTCGCATCCCAGGTGCAGCAGGCGGCTCAAGGAGCCGGACTCCTGGTGAACGCACCCGCACCCGATGTCGTACGGCTGATGCCGGCCCTGATCATCGGTGACGCGGAGGTGGACACGTTCCTCCGGGCACTTCCCGGCGTACTCGACGCGGCACACGGACGATCCGGAGAATGACGTTCCGGAGAATGAGGCGACGACGATGACCGAGGCGCAGGAAACCGAGCACGGCGGGCCGTCCGTGCCGCAGACCCGCACGGCACGCCACCGCCGGATCGTGGACATCCTGAACCGGCTGCCGGTGCGCTCGCAGAGCCAGCTGGCCAAGCTCCTCGCGGACGACGGACTGAGCGTCACCCAGGCGACGCTCTCCCGGGACCTGGACGAACTGGGTGCGGTGAAGATCCGCAACACCGGCGGTGAGCTGATCTACGCGGTGCCGAGCGAGGGCGGATTCCGCACCCCGCACGCACCGCTGGGCGGCTCCGCTAAGGAGGAGCGGATGCGGCGCCTCTCCGCCGAACTGCTCATCTCGGCGGAGGCCTCGGCCAACCTCGTGGTGCTGCGCACGCCTCCGGGCGCCGCCCAGTTCCTCGCCTCTTCCATCGACCAGGCCGAACTGCACGACATCCTCGGCACCATCGCGGGGGACGACACGCTGATGCTGATCAGCCGCGACCCGGCGGGCGGGCAGGCGCTGGCCGACCATCTGCTGCGGCTCGCGCAGAACGACCGCTGAGGCTCAGTAGCGCGTGATCGCGGTCGGGCCCGAACGGGTCCCGATCGCGAGGTGCGGATGACGGGCGGGATCGGCCCAGGTCAGGATCCGGTCCATCGCGGCCGCCGGTACGGAGACGCAACCGGCGGTCGCACCGCGCCCGTTGACGTGCAGAAAGATTCCGGCTCCCCGCCCGCGCACCGGACGTCCGTAGTTGAAGCCGACGACCAGCGCACGGGCGTACTGCGCCGGATACGTGATCAGGTGTTCGGCCTCGGACGCGCGGCAGTCGGCGGGCCGCGGCTCCACCCACCGGTTGTACGCCCGCGCCGCGTTGTCCTGGCACCACCAGGACCCGTTGTGGACCCGGCGGTAGGAGTAGCGGGTACCGGGCGGGGCCGCCGCCACCCCGAAGGCGTACGGCAGGTCGTAGAGCCCGGTGGGCGTGGTGTCGGTGCCCTGCTCGCGCGAGGCGCCCTCGGTCAGCCCGTTGGCCCCGAAGCGGGCGGGTGCGGAGCCCGCTGCCACCCACTGCCCGGAGCGCTTGCTCCACCAGGTGACCGTGCCCGTGGTGGCCCCGGTGGCGGCGGCCTCCGCGGTGATCAGCTGGGAGCCGCCACCCGCGTCGGCCAGCCGCTCGGGCAGCGGCGGGTCCGCCGGCGGCCGGGCCCCGACGAGGGCGCTGAGGGCGAGGAGTACCGAAGCGGTGACCAGACATCTGCGCATGTCCCGGACCGTAGACCGGCCGCCGCGCCACCACCCGCGCGCCTGCTCCGTACGGCCCAACCGCTCACCGTGCGGGCGGCATGGCGGGCAGCGGGAGCGGCAGCCCCGGCAGCCCGTCGAGGCTGGTGGCGATGTGGTCCTTCTTCGCGAAGTAGGCACTGAGCGAGGCGTCGTCGTCCCGCGAGAAGCGTTTGGCGTGCAGCGGCCGGTCCTCGTCGTACGACATGAAGGGGACGGCGTATCCGCAGCTGTCCCGGACCAGTTCGGCCGTCACCACGATGATCGCCCGCAGTCCGTGCTGGGTGTGGTCGACCGCGCCGAACCGGCCGAGGAGTTCGGCGAAGCGGGGGTCGTCGCGGAAGACCGGCTCCCCGGTGCCGTGCACCCGCACGATGTTCGGCGGCCCTTGGAAGGCGCACCACATCAACGTGATGCGGCCGTTCTCGCGGAGGTGGGCCACGGTCTCCGCGGTGCTCCCGGCGAAGTCCAGATACGCCACCCGCAGCTCGTCGAGAACCACGAAGGAGCCGCTGACTCCCTTGGGGGAGAGGTTGACCGTGCCGTCGCCGTCCAGCGGTGCGGTCGCCGCGAAGAAGATGGGCTGCTCCTCGATGAAGGTCCGCAGCCGCCCGTCGATGCGTTCGTATGTTTTTCCCATGCTTTCGATTATCTTCCATGGATCCCGCACGGGCAGGGAGATTTCAGCCGGTGGGACAGGCGTGGCCGGCCGCACGCGGCAGTCGGCGCGCCGCCACCCGCACCGGACGCGTTCCAGTCCCACCGCAGCCGCCGCCCGTCCGCCCAGGCGTGCGCCGGAAGCAGGTGCGGCGACTCCCACGCCAGGATGCGTACCCCGAGGTCGAGGGCCACCCACGACCGCGCGCAGGAGTGGTCCAGGGCCTCCCGCAGCGGAAGCCCCCGGGCCAGTCGTTCCGCCGCGGCCCAGGCCGTGGTCATGGTCGTCCCCCATGGGCGCCGGATGTCGATGCTAGGCGGGGGGAGCGGCACTCGGCCAGCGAGTATCGCTGCCAGGAGGGGCCTTCCCGGCGCCCCTCACCTGCGACTTTGACAAACCATACGGAGGAACGCATAGTTATACCTGTCAGTGAGTGCACCGTGAGGAGAAACCCGTGACCGAGCGCGTCGTACTCGCCTACTCGGGCGGCCTGGACACCTCCGTCGCCATCGGCTGGATCGCGCAGGAGACGGGCGCAGAGGTCATCGCCGTCGCGGTGGACCTCGGCCAGGGCGGCGAGGACCTGGACGTCATCCGCAAGCGGGCGCTCGCCTGCGGTGCGGTCGAGGCCGAGGTCGCTGACGCGAGGGACGAGTTCGCAGACGAGTACTGCCTCCCGGCGATCAAGGCCAACGCCCTCTACATGGACCGCTACCCGCTGGTCTCGGCGCTCTCCCGGCCGGCCATCGTCAAGCACCTGGTGGCCGCCGCCGAGAAACACGGCGCCGGAGTCGTCGCGCACGGCTGCACCGGCAAGGGTAACGACCAGGTCCGCTTCGAGGCCGGCATCTCGGCGCTCGGGCCCGGCCTGAAGTGCATCGCCCCGGTCCGCGACTACGCAATGACCCGGGACAAGGCGATCGCCTTCTGCGAGGAGAAGAACCTCCCGGTCGCGACCACCAAGAAGTCCCCGTACTCCATCGACCAGAACGTCTTCGGGCGCGCCGTCGAGACGGGTTTCCTGGAGGACATCTGGAACGCGCCGATCGAGGACATCTACGAGTACACCGCGAACCCCGCCACCCCGCGCGAGGCCGACGAGGTCGTCATCTCCTTCAAGGAGGGCGTGCCGGTCGCCATCGACGGCAAGCCGGTCACGGTCCTCCAGGCCATCCAGCAGCTCAACGAGCGGGCCGGCGGCCAGGGCATCGGCCGCATCGACATGGTCGAGGACCGGCTCGTGGGCATCAAGTCCCGCGAGGTGTACGAGGCGCCGGGCGCGATCGCGCTGATCACCGCCCACCAGGAGCTGGGACACGTCACCGTCGAGCGCGAACTGGCCCGCTACAAGCGGCAGATCGAGCAGCGCTGGGGCGAGATGGTCTACGACGGCCTGTGGTTCTCCCCGCTCAAGCGTGCCCTGGACGGCTTCATCGACGAGGCCAACCAGCACGTCACCGGCGACATCCGGATGACCCTGCACGCCGGCCGCGCCGTCGTCACCGGCCGCCGGTCCAGCGAGTCGTTGTACGACTTCAACCTCGCCACCTACGACTCCGGCGACACCTTCGACCAGTCCAAGGCACAGGGCTTCATCGAGATCTTCGGCCTTTCGTCGAAGATCGCCGCCCAACGTGACCTGACCTGACCCCACCCCGTTACTTCACCGCCTCCCCGGCCGCCCGCGCGGGGAGGCGGTCGCACATCCACCCCCTTGTTCTTCCGAGGAGCACGCAGTGAGCAACGGCAACGGCAACAGCGACGTACGCCTCTGGGGCGCCCGGTTCGCGGACGGCCCGGCCGAGGCGCTGGCCAGGCTGTCCGCGTCCGTCCACTTCGACTGGCGCCTCGCGCCGTACGACATCGCCGGCTCCCGCGCCCACGCGCGGGTACTCAACAAGGCGGGGCTGCTCGCCGAGGACGAGCTGAAGCGGATGACCGCCGGCCTCGACCAGCTGGAGGCGGACGTCGCGGACGGCTCGTTCACCGGCACCATCGCGGACGAGGACGTCCACACCGCCCTTGAGCGCGGCCTGCTGGAGCGGCTCGGCCCCGACCTCGGCGGCAAGCTGCGGGCCGGACGCTCGCGCAACGACCAGATCGCCACGCTCTTCCGGATGTACCTGCGCGATCACGCCCGGATCATCGGCGGTCTCCTCGCCGATCTGCAGAACGCCCTGGTCGGCCTCGCTGAGGCCCACCCGGACGTGGCCATGCCCGGCCGCACCCACCTCCAGCACGCCCAGCCGGTGCTCTTCGCCCACCACATCCTGGCCCATGTGCAGCCCCTGTCCCGGGACGCGGAGCGGCTGCGCCAGTGGGACGAGCGGACCGCCGTCTCCCCGTACGGCTCGGGCGCACTCGCCGGCTCCTCGCTCGGCCTCGACCCGGAGGCGGTCGCGGCCGACCTCGGCTTCGAGCGCGGCTCTGTCGCCAACTCCATCGACGGCACGGCCTCGCGGGACTTCGTCGCCGAATTCGCGTTCATCACCGCGATGATCGGCATCAATCTCTCCCGGATCGCGGAGGAGATCATCATCTGGAACACGAAGGAGTTCTCCTTCGTCACCCTCCACGACGCCTTCTCCACCGGCTCATCGATCATGCCGCAGAAGAAGAACCCCGACATCGCCGAACTGGCGCGGGGCAAGTCGGGACGGCTCATCGGCAACCTCACCGGGCTGATGGCCACGCTCAAGGCCCTGCCGCTCGCGTACAACCGCGACCTCCAGGAGGACAAGGAGCCGGTCTTCGACTCCTGCGACCAGCTCGAAGTCCTGCTGCCCGCCTTCACCGGCATGATGGCCACGCTCACCGTCAACCGCGAGCGCATGGAGGAGCTGGCCCCGGCCGGCTTCTCGCTCGCCACCGACATCGCGGAGTGGCTGGTCAAGCAGGGGGTGCCGTTCCGGGTGGCCCACGAGGTCGCCGGCGGCTGCGTCAAGGAGTGCGAGCGGCACGGCGTCGAGCTCGACGAGCTGACCGACGAGCAGTTCGCGAAGATCTCCGAGCACCTCACCCCCGAGGTCCGCACGGTCCTCGACGTGGCCGGAGCGCTGGCCTCTCGCGACGGCCGGGGCGGCACGGCGCCCTCCGCGGTCGCCGTCCAGCTGGCCGAGGTCAAGGAGGACCTCGCGACACAGCACGCCTGGGTCGCCGCCCGCAAGTAGCCGCAGGGGCATCGCGGGCTACGTTGGTCGTGTGGGGCCTGTCCGGGCCGGGTCCGGGCAGGTGCACACCCATGACCTGTGCGGCAGGCCGGGGCAGGACGGCCCCGGCCGCGTTGCCCCACCGAACACGAGGAGCCCGCGATGCCCTTCGCCCGACTGGCCAGTACGACCACCCCGACCGCCCACATCGGGCTCGGCCTGGCAGCGGTCGGCAGGCCCGGCTACATCAATCTCCACCGCGACCGTGACCTGCCGGACGAGCGCACCGCCGACGCGCTGCGCACCCGCACCCACGAACTGCTCGACGCCGCCTACGCCCAGGGCGTCCGCTACTTCGACGCGGCCCGCTCCTACGGCCGCTCGGAGGAGTTCCTCGCGGACTGGCTGACGGCCCGGCCCGGGGTGACCGACGTCGTCATCGGGAGCAAGTGGGGCTACACCTACACCGCCGGCTGGACCGTCGACGCCGAGGCGCACGAGGTCAAGGACCACAGCCTCGCCACGTACGAGCGCCAGCGCGCCGAGACCGCCGCGCTCCTCGGCGACCGGCTCGACCTCTACCAGATCCACTCCGTCACCGCGGACAGCCCGGCCCTGACGGACAAGGAGCTGCACGCCCGCCTCGCCGCGCTCGCCGCAGAAGGCGTCAGCATCGGCCTCTCCACCAGCGGACCCGCGCAGGCCGAGGCCATCCGGGCCGCCCTCGCCGTCACGGTCGACGGCGAGCCGCTCTTCCGTACCGTCCAGGCCACCTACAACGCACTGGAGACCTCTGCCGGACCGGCGCTGGCCGACGCGCACGCCGCCGGACTCACCGTGATCGTCAAGGAGGCCATGGCCAACGGCCGGCTGGCGGGCACGGAGGCCCCGGCCGTGGTCCGGGAGATCGCCACGGAGGAGGGGCTGGGCAGCGACGCGGTGGCCCTGGCGCTGGTGCTGTACCAGCCGTGGGCCGGGGTCGTGCTCTCCGGTGCCGCGACCGTCACCCAGCTCGCCGGCAACCTCCACGCGGCCGTCCTCGACCTCGACGAGGAGCGGCGCGCCCGGCTGGACGCGCTGGTGGAGGAGCCTGAGGCGTACTGGCGCCACCGCGCGTCGCTGCCGTGGAGCTGAGCCGTCCGCCCCGCACGACGGCTTCCCGGACGACGGATCCGGGCACGGTGGTCACATCCGGCGGGCCTGCCGCGTCAAGGTGGTGAGAACACCTGACACGGGAGGACGGCTGTGGACGAGATCGAGTTCCTGGCGGTGCCCTTCGACGAGATCGCCCCCGTGGCGGACCGCACCCCGGCCGCCGCCCCGCAGCTCGCCAGCCGGGCCCGCCGCCGGGTGCGGGGCGGTCCGCCGCGAGGTCGTGGACGCCTTCCTGGCGGCCGCGCGCGGCGGGGACTTCGAGGCACTCGTCGCCGTGCTCGATCCCGATGTCGTGTCCCGGTCCGGCGGCAGTGCCGTCGAGGCCCTCACGGTGGTGCGCTGGGCCGCGAACATGGCGCGGCGGGCGATCATGTTCGCGCCGTACGCCAGGTCGGTGCGGTTCGCCCTGCTTGACGGGTCCCCGGCGGTCATCGCGGCGCACGAGGGAGAGGGCCTCTCGGTCATGCGGTTCACGACCGAGCGCGGGAAGGCCGTCGAACTGTTCGTCATCAGCCACCCGGCCGGGCGGGCCGGCCGCGATCTGGTCCTCCTCGACGAGTGAGGCGGCGCGGCCGGCTCTGACACCGCAAGCGGGCGCGGGCCCGCGCCCGGTGTCAGGGGCTCGTGAGGATGACGAGCTGCCGGGTCGCCCTGGTCATCGCGACATAGCGGTCGACGGCTCCTTCGATGCCCTCACCGAACGTCTGCGGGTCGATGAGGACGACCAGGTCGAATTCGAGCCCCTTGGTCAGCTCCGGGGCCAGCGACCGGACGCGGGCCGTCGGCCGGAACCCGGGATCACCGACGACGCAGGCGATCCCGTCGGCGTTGGCGGCGAGCCAGGTGTCGAGGACCTGGCAGAGGTCCGCCGTGGAGCCGTGCATGACGGGGAGTCCGCTACTGCGGATGGAGGCCGGCACGTTGGCGTCCGGGAGCACGGCCCGGATGACCGGCTCGGCCGCCGCCATGATCTCCTCCGGCGTCCGGTAGTTGATGCTCAGGGAGGCCAGCTTGATCCGGTCCAGCCCGATCCGCCTCAGCCGTTCCTGCCACGACTCGGTGAACCCGTGCCGGGCCTGGGCGCGGTCCCCGACGATGGTGAAGCTCCCGGACGGGCACCGGAGCAGCAGCATCTGCCACTCCGCGTCGGTCAGTTCCTGGGCCTCGTCCACGACGACGTGCGCGAACGGTCCGGCGAGCTGGTCCGGTTCGGTGCCGGGCACGCCGCTGTCGTCGACCAGGGCCTCCTGGAGGTCCTTCCCGTGCAGCATCGTCACGGCGCCCTCACCGTCGTCGTCCGCCTGCAGCAGGGTGTCGATGACCTTGTCCATGTGCTCGCGGTCGGCGGCGAGCGCCGCCCGGTGTCGGCGGCTGCGGCGGGACGCCTCCGGGTCGCCCAGTCGCTGCCGGGCCGCGTCCAGGAACGGCAGGTCGGACACCGTCCACGCCCGGGCGTCCTCCCGCTGGAGCCGTGACACCTCGTCGCGGCTGAGCCAGGGAGCGCATCTGCGCAGGTAGGCGGGGACCGACCAGAGGTCCCCGACGACGTCGGCCGCCTCCAGCAGCGGCCACGCGCGGTCGAAGGTGGTGAGCAGTTCCCGGTTCTTCAGCAGCGACTTGCGCAGTACGGCGTCCGAGACGTCGCCCTCGTGCTTCTCGACCAGCATCGTGAGCAGTTCGTCGCGGACCTGGTCGCGCGCCTCGTTGTGCGGAGTGCCCGGTTCCGCCGCTTCGAACGCCACGGCCCAGTCGGCGGCGGTCAGCTGGATGTCCGACCAGTGGGTGGTGACCGTCATCCCCTTGGCGGGAGGCTCCTCGTAGAACCTGGCGGCCGCGTCGATCGCCGCCACCAGCTTTCCGGAGGACTTCAGACGGGCCACCTCCGGGTCGGCCTCCGGCCCCGCGGCGGCTCCCTCGGCCACCAGGTCCCGCAGGGTGCACGTCTGCACACCCTCCTCACCGAGGCTGGGCAGCACGTCGGCCACGTAGCCCAGGTAGGGCTGGTGCGGGCCGACGAACAGGACGCCGCCCCGGCGGTGACCGAGCCGGGGGTCGGAGTAGAGGAGGTAGGCGGAACGGTGCAGGGCGACGACCGTCTTGCCCGTACCGGGGCCTCCGTCGACGACGAGCGCGCCGCGCGAGCCCGCGCGGATGATGGCGTCCTGGTCGGCCTGGATGGTGCCGAGCACGTCCCGCATCCGGGCCGAGCGGTTGCTGCCCAGGCTGGCGATGAAAGCGGACTGGTCGTCGAGCGCGGCGTGCCCGGCGAACCCCTCCGAGGTGAACACCTCGTCCCAGTAGTCGCTGATCCGGCCGCGGGTCCAGCGGTACCTGCGGCGGCTCGCCAGGCCCATCGGGTTGGCGTGGGTGGCGCCGAAGAACGGCTCGGCCGCGGGGGAGCGCCAGTCGATGAGCAGCCGGCGGCCCGAGCTGTCGGTGAGGCCGAGCCGCCCGACGAACAGCGGCTCACCGTCGTCCGCCGCGACCATGTGCCCCAGACACAGGTCAAGACCGAAGCGGCGCAGCGCGCGCAGGCGGGCGGTCAGCCGGTGGATCTCCACGTCCCGGTCCATCGCCTGCCGCCCCGCGCCGCCGGGCGTCCTTCGCTCGGCGGCGAGGCGCTCGGTGAGTTCGGAGATCGACTCGTCGAGGCACTCGGCGATGGCCGCGAAGTGCTCCTCGTCGCCGGCGATCAGGGCCGGATCGGCCTTGGCGGAGAGGCGATCGGGAAGGTCGAACGCGCTGGTGGTCAGGGGATTCACGTCATCAGCTCCGAACTGGGCCGCTCGCAGTCGATGCGCGCAGCGGGGCGCCTGGACCGGCGCGGTGTACCTGGTGGCCATGACGGGACGGGTTCCGTCAGCGGTTCGGTATCACCGCGCGACCCGCAGGCCGACAACAGCACACGCACTCCGTGACTCACCCATCTCCGCGAAATACTGGCCTTCGGCCGATGATTCTGCGCCATGACGGGGGCCTTGCCGCAAGCCCCCCCATGCGCTATAAGTTAAAAGTGGCAAGGAGTGGGTTCGTGCTCACGCCCCTGAGGCCGGAGCCCGGCACCTCCCGGCCCGAGCACCACGATACGGGCCTGTCGCCCGTTCTACCCACCGCCCGGCGCGACAGCCGGATGACGGACAGCCGGATCATGAACCGTACGAGCCCAGTCCGTGCGCCCGGATCCCGGCGCCGCGCCTGGGCCTCCTGCCGAAGTGCAACTCCTGTGACTCCATGACTCCTTTCGGCACGCGACAGCTCCGGACCCCGCATGAGACATCGCTGTCTCACGTGGGTTAATCTCGTCTCATGACTCTCGATCGTGAGCAGGTGCTGCGCAGCGCCGCCGCCCTGCTGACCCATAAATCGACCGCCACCATGGACGAGGTCGCCAAGGCCGCCGGTATCGGACGCGCCACCCTGCACCGGCACTTCGCCGGGCGGGACGCCCTGGTCAGAGCCTTGGAAGAGCTGGGGATCCAGGAGTTCGCGGCGGCGCTCGACCGGGCCCAGCTCGACGAGGGCACCTCGGAGGAGGCGCTGCGCCGGTTCGTCGCGGCCGTCGAGCCGAGTGCCGGACTGCTCTCCTTCCTCGTCACCGAGAACCAGCTCTTCGAGGGCGGCGAGGTGAACGAGGGCTGGGACCGACTGGACGCACGGGTCTCCGCCTTCTTCCGGCGCGGCCAGGAGCGCGGCGAGATCCGCATCGACCTGACCCCGGCCTGGCTGACCGAGGCCCTCTACGGGCTCATCGGCACCGGCGCCTGGGCCGTCCAGGTGGGACGGGTGGCCGCGCAGGACTTCCAGTACATGATCGTCGAGTTGCTGCTCGGCGGCGCACGCCGGAGCGTGGAGCAATGAGCAGCATGGAACAGCACCCGCAGCCCCCGACCGAGCTGCGCCGCCCCGGGCGGTGGATCGCGCTGTCCGTGCTCGTGCTCGCCGTGCTACTGGTCGCCGTCGACGCGACCGTGCTCGGCCTGGCTACCCCGTTCCTCAGCGAGGACCTGGAGCCCACCGGGACCCAGCTGCTCTGGATCGGTGACGTCTACTCCTTCGTCATCGCCGGACTCCTGGTCTCCATGGGCAGCCTCGGTGACCGCATCGGCCGCAAGAAGCTGCTGCTCTGCGGAGCCACCGCCTTCGGCGCCGTCTCGGTACTCAACGCCTACGCGATGACGCCGGAGATGATGATCCTGGCGCGTGCCCTGCTCGGCGTCGCCGGTGCCACCCTGATGCCGTCCACCCTCGCGCTGATCCGCAACATCTTCCACGACGCGCGCGAACGCAGCCTCGCCATCGGCATCTGGGGCGCGATGGCCTCGGCCGGCGCGGCGGTCGGCCCGGTCGTCGGCGGATTCCTCCTGGAGCACTTCTGGTGGGGCTCGGTCTTCCTCATCAACCTGCCGGTCATGGCGGTGCTCGTCGTCGTCGGGATCAAGCTGATCCCCGAGTCGAAGAACCCCGCGCCCGGACCGTGGGACATGATCAGCGTCGGCCTCTCGCTGGTCGGCATGATCGGAGTCGTGTACGCCATCAAGGAGCTGGCGGCGCACGGCGGCAGCTGGCCGGTCGCGCTCGCGGGCGTCGGGGGTGCGGCCGCGCTCGTCTGGTTCGTACGCCGGCAGTTCCGCCTGCCCGCGCCGCTGCTGGACATGCGGCTCTTCCACCACCGGGGCTTCTCCGGCGCCGTGCTCGCGGACCTGCTGACCATCCTCGGCCTGTCAGGACTGGTCTTCTTCCTCTCCCAGTTCCTGCAACTGGTCCAGGGCCGGGGACCGCTGGAGGCGGGACTGGCCGAACTGCCCGCCGCCGTCGGCGCGGTCACCGCGGGCCTGCTGGCCGGGACCACGGCCCGCCGCTTCTCGGTGCGGTCCGTGGTGTCCGGGGGCCTCGGGGCCATCGGCCTGTCGCTGGCCGCGGTCGCCGCGATCCACAAGGAGACCGCGTACCCGCTGATCGGTGCTCTCCTGCTGGTCGTGGGCGTGGGCGCGGGCTTCGCCTTCACGGTGACCTCCGACGTGATCCTCTCCAGCGTCCCCAAGGAACACGCGGGCTCCGCGTCCGCGGTCTCCGAGACGGCGTACGAGCTGGGCGCGGCGCTCGGCATCGCCCTGCTCGGCTCCGTCGTCACCGGGGTCTACCAGGGCTTCGCCACCCCGGCGGGGGTACCGGCCGCCACCTCCTCCGCCGCCCACGAGTCACTGGGCGGCGCCGTCGAGGCGGCCGAGACACTCACGGGGCAGCAGGGGACGGCCCTGGTCTCCGCGGCCCAGGACGCGTTCGTCGACGGGCTGCGGCTCGCCTCGGGCCTCGGCGCCGCCGTCCTGTTGGCGACGGCGGTCGCGGCCTGGTTCCTGCTGCGCGGTCAGGAGCTGGAGGAAGGCATCGTGCACGACTGACGGCCGTCCGGTGACTTCCGGTGGTCACGCGGTCCGGCCCGGGGCCGTGACCGGACGCCTGGGCCGGGCGGGTGGAACCGGTACGTGGAAGGGTCCGTACCCCCGACCGGGGTACGGACCCTTCCGCAGGACTGAGCTGGCTCAGGCGGCCTTGGCCTTCGTCGCGTAGATGTCGACGTACTCCTGACCGGACAGCCGCATCACCTCTGCCATCACGGAGTCCGTCACCGCCCGCAGCACATAGCGGTCGCGGTCCATGCCCTCGTAGCGGGAGAACTCCATCGGCTCACCGAAGCGCACCGTGACCTTGCCCGGCCGGGGCAGACCCGAGCCGCCCGGCTGGAGCTTGTCCGTACCGATCATCGCGAACGGCACGACCGGCGCACCCGTCATCAGCGTCAGCCGCGCGATGCCCGTCCGGCCCCGGTAGAGGCGGCCGTCGGGGGAGCGGGTCCCCTCCGGGTAGATCGCGAAGGCCTTGCCCTCGTCCAGCACCCGGCGCCCGGTCATCAGCGCCGCGACACCGCCGCGGCCGCCGTCCCGGTCCACCGGGATCATGCCGACGCCCGTGAAGAACCAGGCCATCAGGCGGCCCTTGAGGCCCTTGCCCGTGACGTACTCGTCCTTGCCGATGAAGAACACCGGCCGTTCGCAGCAGATCGGCATGATCATCGAGTCGATGAACGTGAGGTGGTTTCCCGCCAGGATCACCGCACCGGTTCCCGGAATGTTCTCGATGCCTTCCACCCGCGGCCGGAACATCAGGCGCAGGATCGGTCCGAGCACTGCCTTGATGAGTGCGAGTCGGGACAACGGTTCCTCCGGTGTAGTGGCCGGGCCGGCCGAGCGACGGATTGAGCGGTCCATGCAGGTGAGGACGATACTCGCGGGTACTCGCTGATCGCACATCGGGTTCACGCAGTGGATACGCAGTGTTGACGTGTGTTTGCGCCACGTTGGCCCGGGTGCCGCCGTCCGGACGGCCGGGCTGCCTACGCTCGGGCCCCGCTCGACAGATGCCGGACATCATATGCGAGGAGCATTCATGACAGAGCGTGCGCACGCCACCCCCGGACGACGGACCGTCATGGGAGTGGGAGCCGCGGTACTCGGGACCGGGGCCGTCGGCCTGTCAGGGACGGCACGGGCCGCCGGGAACACCGCGGAGCGCTCCGGTGGCCACGGCGGCTCCGGACACCGCCTCGACCTGCCGGTGCCGACCGTCATCGGACACCGGGGGACCAGCGGATACCGCCCGGAACACACCCTCGGCTCGTACCAGCTGGCCCTCGACATGGGCGCCCACGTCATTGAGCAGGACCTGGTGCCGACCCGGGACGGGCACCTCGTCTGCCGCCACGAGAACGACATCACCGCCACCACCGACGTCTCCGCGCACCCCGAGTTCGCGAGCCGCAAGACGACCAAGACGGTCGACGGCATCCCGCTCACCGGATGGTTCACCGAGGACTTCACCCTCGCCGAACTGAAGACACTGCGGGCCACGGAGCGCATCCCGGGCAACCGCCAGAAGAACACGCTGTACGACGGCCGCTGGGAGATCCCCACCTTCGAGGAGGTCCTGCGCTGGGCCGACCGAGAGGGCCGCAAGCGCGGGAAGCCGGTCTGGCTGTACGTCGAGACCAAGCACCCCACCTACTTCCGCGGCCTCGGCCTCGGCCTTGAGGAACGCCTCGTCAAGCTGCTGCGCCGCTACGACCGCCACCGCGCCCAGTCGCCGCTCATCCTCCAGTCCTTCGAACCCGGCAGCATCCAGCGGCTGTCGAAGCTCGTCGCCACCCCGCGCGTCGTCCTCCTCTCCGGCACCGGCACCCAGCCCTGGGACTTCACGGCGACCGGGGACCCGCGCACCACCGACGACCTGGTGAAGCCCGCGGGCCTGAAGTGGATGGCGTCCTTCGCCCAGGGCATCGGGCCGACCCTGGACCTGATCATCCCGAAGGACGCGTCCGGCAGGCTCGCAGAGCCCACCACCCTGGTGCGCGACGCGCACGCCCAGGGGCTGATCCTGCACCCGTACACGATGCGTAACGAGAACACCTTCCTGCCCGCCGACTTCCGGCGCGGCGGCGACCCCAACGCGTACGGCGACGCGTTCGGTGCCTTCGCCGCGTACTTCGCGACGGGCATCGACGGGATCTTCTCCGACAACCCGGACACGGCGCTGCTCGCGGCGGCGGACTTCACGGGTCAGTACACCTAGGGCCCGTCGTCAAAGTGCCGTCGCGCGACAGACGGCAGTTCGAAGACAGGCCCTAGCGCCGAGTCCGGCCTACCGTTGGCCGTCCGGCGGGGTGCCGACCCGTCAGCACCCGGCCGGGCGTGCCCCGGTCGGGTGGTGCCCGGCCGGTTCGGCAACCGGCGGCCGCGGACACGCGTCGGGTGGGTGCATGACGCTTCTCGATCTTTCAGCGGCACCGTCCAGGCCCGCTCCGGCAGCCGTCGTCCGGACCCTGTACCCGCTGGTCACCGCGGAGGCCGGGGCCGAGGCGGCGGCCTCGGCCACCGGCGCCGCCGTCGACCGCGCCGATCTCGAACAGGCCGTCTGGCTGCGCCTCCTGGAACGGCTGCCCGAGCAGGGGCCGCCGGAGGACGCCGCCCGCTGGGTCCGGGACACCGTGCGGGGAGAGGCCCGCCGGGCCCGCCGCACCGTCCGCAACGAACGGCCCTACCGCGACGAGACGGCCCCCGATCCGGCCGGCTGCCCGGAGCGGGCGTTCGCCGGCGCCGACCAGCGCCGGTTACTGCGTGCGGCGGTCGACCGGCTTCCGGCCCGCTGCGCCCGACTGCTGAGCGCGCTGTTGGCCCCGAGCGATCCCACCTACCGGGAGATCGCAGGGGAGTTGGCTATGTCACAGGGGAGTTTGGGTCCGATCCGTTCCCGATGCCTTGGATGTCTGCGCAGAATGCTGGCGGCGGAGGTTGTAGCTCCTGAACTGCGGGGAAAGGAGCGGTAGACAACCGGCGGATCAGATGAGCGGGAGGCGTGCACGGATGGGCATGAGCGTGATCATCTCGGCGGCGGGCACACAGGACGCCGAACAGATCTTGAAGCTCCAGTACCTCAGCTTTCAGAGCGAGGCGGAGCTGTACGGGAACTACCGGATCGACCCACTCGTCCAGACCCTCGACTCACTGCGCGCCGAAATCGCCACGGACCTGGTGTTCGTGGCCCGGCTCGGTGAGGAAGTCGTCGGGACGGTACGCGGCTCCGCGGACCAGGGCGGCATCGGACTGATCGGACGGCTCTGCGTCCACCCCAGGCTCCAGGGGCACGGCCTCGGCGCCCGGCTGCTGAGTGCGGCGGAGTCCGGCCTCGCGGACCAGCGCTCGGCCACCCGCTTCCAGCTGCACACCGGGCACCTCAGCGAGAGCAACCTGCGGCTCTACCGCCGGGCCGGCTACGCCCCCGTGGGCAACGCCACCGGCCAGGACGGCGTCCGGATGATCCTGCTGGAGAAGGAGGCCTCGGCCGCCGCGTACGTGACCAGCGCCTGAGCCCGGCGGTTACGCGGTCCTGGCGCGGCGCAGCCAGATCATCCCGGTGACCGGCAGGATCACCGGGATGAGCAGGTAGCCCGCGCCGAAGTCCGACCAAACGGTGGCATCCGCGAACGCGGACGGCTCCGCCAGCGTCCACGTACCCACGATCAGGACGCCGGCGAGCTCGGCGGCGCAGCACACCAGCGCCGTCCTGCGCGCCCGCTCCCCACCGCGCACCAGCGAATACGTGATGAAGCCGTAGACG
This sequence comes from Streptomyces sp. AW19M42, assembly GCA_000470535.1. GTDB lineage: Bacteria > Actinomycetota > Actinomycetes > Streptomycetales > Streptomycetaceae > Streptomyces. The sequence continues at coordinate 8,337 of CBRG010000069.1, read as the reverse complement.
AGCGCGGCGACCGCCGACAGCACATAGGCCAGCGGGGCCTTGCCGAAGTCCAGGATCATCTGGACGATCGATCGGGACGCCGCCGCCACGGTGAACACGCCGTAGAACCAGACCAGTACCCGGCCCGGGCCGGTTCCCAGGTCGAATGGCTTCTTCTCGCCGGTGTCCGCCGCGGGGGTGCTGTCGGTGTCGGTCACGGTCAGTTTCCCCAGATGTCGTAGAGCCGTACTTCGAGCACGGCCAGTACGACCGCGCCCGCCGCCACCGTCACCGAACCCCACCGGGTCCGCTCGCTCAGCGACAGGAACCCCGCCGCCGGTACGGCGAGGAAGGCCCCGACCAGGTACGCGATGAAGATGGTCATGCCCTGCTCCGGCCGCTCGCCGCGGGCCAGCTGCACGATCCCGACCACCAGCTGGGCCAGCGCGAGCACCGAGACCACGGCCATTGCGATGAAGTGCCAGTCCTTGGTCGGCTGGTCCCGGTAGGCGGCGAATCCGCACCAGGCGGCGAGGGCGAGGGCGGCCACGCCGACCGCGATCGTCAGGGCGTCAAGCATGAGCCGAGGGTATTACGGGCCGGGCCACCCGCCGCGTGCGCCCCCGTACCCGCACGACGATCGTGGCCTTGGCCACAGGACAGGACCGGGCCGTTCCGGTGGCCGATCGCGTCACCCCTCGCCCGCTCCGCGAATCGGTGCAGGTCACAGCGGTGCGGCGAGAAATCGAGACGGCCGCCGCAGCGCGGCCGCTGCGTCATCCACGGGCGTCCGCTATTCGGACATCCGGTCGGGGTGGACCGTTGTGTCTGTTCTACTTGGAACATGACCACGACGAGCAGCCGCACCCTTGCGACCGAGGCGATCACGACGCCCGGTGCTCGTTGTACGTGTCGAATGCGCGCCTTCTGAGGGCCCGCGACTGAGCCTCGCGCCCCGAAGCGAGACCGAGCCCGAGCCGTCCGCACCCAGCGGAACGAGCCTGCTCCGGCACGCCGCCCCGCGGTCACCACCGCGCCGGGCCGCGCCGAGACCCCCGCTCGAAACGTCCGATCGAACGTCCGAACAGCCCCACCGGACGAATGCCCCGTGCCCGGCGGACACCGCGCCGCGCACTCGACAGTGACGGAAACCCCTGTGATCACCACTACGGGCCTCACGAAGGTCTACCAGTCGCGCGACCGCGAGGTCACCGCTCTGGACGGCGTCGACCTCCATGTCCGCGAGGGCGAGGTGTACGGCGTCATCGGACAGAGCGGCGCCGGAAAGTCCTCCCTCATCCGCTGCGTCAACCTGCTGGAGCGCCCCACCTCCGGCACCGTCACCGTGGCCGGCCAGGACCTGACGGCCCTCGCGGGCCGCGGCCGCCGGGCGGGCAGGGAACTGCGCGAGGCGCGCAGCCGCATCGGGATGGTCTTCCAGCACTTCAACCTGCTGGCCTCCCGCACCGTGCGGGACAACGTCGAACTCCCGCTGGAGATCCTCGGCGTCACCGGCCGCGAACGGACCCGCAAGGCCCTCGAACTCCTCGACCTGGTCGGCCTCTCCGACAAGGCCAGGGCCTACCCCGGCCAGCTCTCCGGCGGTCAGAAGCAGCGCGTCGGCATCGCCCGCGCCCTGGCCGGCGACCCCAAGGTGCTGCTCTCCGACGAGGCGACCTCGGCGCTGGACCCCGAGACCACCCGCTCCATCCTCCAGCTGCTGCGCGACCTCAACCAGCAGCTCGGCCTCACCGTCCTGCTCATCACGCACGAGATGGACGTCGTCAAGACCGTCTGCGACTCCGCCGCGCTGATGCGCGGGGGCCGCATCGTCGAGTCCGGCACCGTGGGCGAACTGCTCGCGACCCCCGGCTCCGAACTCGCCCACGAGCTGTTCCCCGTCGGCGGCAGCGCCTCCGGACCCGACAGCACGGTCGTCGACGTCACCTTCCACGGCGATGCCGCCGCCCGGCCGGTGATCTCGCAGCTCTCCCGTACGTACAACATCGACATCTCGATCCTGGGCGCCGCGATGGACACCGTCGCAGGCAGGCAGGTCGGCCGGATGCGCATCGAGCTGCCCGGCCGGTTCGAGGAGAACGTCGTGCCCATCGGCTTCCTGCGCGAGCAGGGCCTGCAGGCCGAGGTCGTCGAGAACACGGACGCCGAACCCGCGACGATTCCCGCACCGCTCACCAAGGAGGTGGCGAAGTGACCTGGTCCGAAATGCAGCCGCTGCTGACGCAGGGCACCGTCGACACCCTCTACATGGTCCTGTGGTCGGCGGTCGTCACCGTCCTGGTCGGCCTGCCGCTCGGCGTTCTGCTCGTCCTCACCGACAAGGGCGGACTGCTGCGGAACACCCCGGTGAACAAGGTCATCGGCGTCATCGTGAACATTGGCCGCTCACTGCCGTTCATCATCCTGCTGATCGCCCTGATCCCCTTCACCACCTGGGTCGTCGGCACCTTCATCGGCCCGACCGCGATGATCGTGCCGCTGGCCGTCGGTGCCATCCCGTTCTTCGCGCGGCTCGTCGAGACGGCGGTGCGCGAGGTCGACCACGGACTCGTCGAGGCCGTCCAGTCCATGGGCGGCTCCATCCCGACGATCGTCCGCAAGGTCCTGCTGCCGCAGGCGCTGCCCTCCCTCGTCTCCGGTGTCACCACCACCGTCATCGTGCTCATCGGCTACTCCGCGATGGCCGGCGCGGTCGGCGGCGAAGGACTCGGCTCCAAGGCCGTCACCTACGGATTCCAGCGCTTCGACAACCAGTTCATGCTCATCACCGTCGCGCTGCTGATCGTCATCGTGACCGTGATCCAGCTGATCGGCGACACAGCCGTACGCCTGCTGGCCCGCCGGGGCCGCACCACCTCCTGAGACTTCTCCTCCCCGAGCCCGCACTCCTTGTCCGGGCGTACCACCATCACCATCCGAAAGAGGCACTCTTCGTGCGCAAGAACATCAAGATCACCGCAGCTGCCGCCGCCACCGCCGCCCTCGCCTTCGGCCTCACCGCGTGCGGCACGGACTCCGACCCGGCGTCCAAGAGCGAGACCGGCGCCAAGGCCGACACCTCCAAGGCCCTCGTCGTCGCCGCGTCCCCGACGCCGCACGCCGACATCCTGAACTTCGTCAAGAAGAACCTGGCGGCCAAGGCCGGCCTCAAGCTGGAGGTCAAGGAGTTCACGGACTACGTCCTGCCGAACACCGCCACCGAGACCGGCCAGGTCGACGCCAACTTCTTCCAGCACCAGCCCTACCTCGACGACTTCAACAAGAAGAACAACACGCACCTGGTCTCCGTCGGCACCGTTCACCTGGAGCCCCTCGGCCTCTACTCCCACAAGATCAAGGACCTGGACGGCATCAAGTCCGGCCAGACCATCGCCGTACCGAACGACACCACCAACGAGGGCCGCGCGCTCCAGCTGCTCGCGGACAACGGCCTGATCACCCTCAAGGACGGCGTCGGCACCAGCGCCAAGCTGAGCGACATCACCGACAAGAAGGGCCTCACGTTCAAGGAGCTGGAGGCCGCGACCGTCCCACGCGCCCTGAACGACGTGGACGCCGCCGTCATCAACGGCAACTACGCCATCGAGGCCAAGCTCAAGCCCGCCACCGACGCCCTCTCGATCGAGAAGGCCGACGGCAACCCGTACGCCAACATCGTCGCCGTGAAGAAGGGCAACGAGAAGGACGCCCGCGTCCAGAAGCTGGTGAAGCTCCTGCACTCCGACGCGGTCAAGAAGTTCATCGAGGACAGCTACCGGGGCTCGGTCATCCCGGCCTTCGGGCCCGCGGCCAAGTCCTGACCCCCGCGCGGCATTTGCCCGACGAGCCCCGTACACCCCGCCCGGGTGTGCGGGGCTCCGTCGTGCGGACCCGCCCATACACAGGCCCGGCCCGATGCTGCATGCTGTGCCTTTACACGGTCTTCGGCATGGAGCTGCGCATGACTTCCACCTTTCCGGACATCTCCATCAGCACGGATCGGTTGGTGCTGCGCCCCTTCGACATGGCGGACGTCCCCGCGTACATCGAGATGATGAACGACGAACTCGTCACGGCCTGGACCGAGGCACCCCACCCCTACACCCAGGTCGACGCGGAACGCTGGGTCCGCAGGATCGCCCCCGCGCAGCGCACCAAGGGCGACGGCATCGTCTTCGCCGTCACCGAGTTCCTCACCCAGCGCCTCGTCGGCTCGGTCCGGCTGCACAACACGGACTGGCGGACGCTGGCCACAGAGGCCGCCTACATCACCGCCCCGTGGGCACGCGGCGAGGGGTACGCCACCGAGTCCGTGCTGGCCCTCGCCCAGTGGCTCTTCCGCGACCAGGGCTTCGAGCGGATAGAACTGCGCACCGCCGCCGACAACACCGCCTCCCAGCAGGTCGCCCAGAAGCTCGGCTGCATCAGCGAGGGGATCCTGCGCAACGCCCGGATAGCCCGCTCGCAGACCGAGGACGGCGGATGGGCCGACATCAGGACCGACCTGATCGTCTGGGGCCTGCTCCCGGAGGACCTGGAGGGAGTCGCCGAGCAGCTCGCCGACGCCGGTGGATACGGTACGTACAACGACTGGAACTGACCCCTCCCCGGCCCCGCACCGCACCGGCACGGACCGGGTTGTCCCGCCGTGACCGCTCCGGGGCGACCATCCCCGCCTGTAACAACTCCAGGAGACTGACGACAGATGGCCGACCGGGTCACAGTGATCGGCTGGGACGGTTCACCACTGACGAGAGTGGCCACCGCCGCGCTCTCGGCCGCCACGCTCGTCGCCGGAGCCGCCCACCACCTCGCGCTGCCCGAAGTGCCGCACGGCGCGGAACGGATCCGGCTCGGCTCGATCGACCTGGCCGCCCGGCGGATCGCCGGCCACCGGGGCAGCGCCGTGGTCCTCGCCGACGGCGACCCGGGGTTCTTCGGAGTCGTCCGCAGCCTGCGCGCGCCCGAACACGGCCTCGAAGTCGAAGTGGTGCCCGCCGTCTCCGCCGTCGCCACCGCCTTCGCCCGCGCCGGTATGCCGTGGGAGGACGCCCAGACGGTCGTGGCGCACCCCCGCAACCTGCGCCGCGCGGTGAACGTGTGCCGTGCCCACCACAAGGTCGCCGTCCTCACCTCGCCCGGCGCGGGCCCCGCCGAACTGGCCCTGCTGCTCGAAGGCGTTCACCGCACGTTCGTCATCTGCGAGGAGCTCGGCACCGCCCGCGAACAGGTCACCGTCGTCACCTCGGAGAAGGCCGCCGATCACGTCTGGCGCGACCCCAACGTCGTCATCGTCATCGGCGGCGGCCCCGAACAGCGGGCCGACGGGGCGTGGATCGCCGGCCGCCACCCCGACTACCCCCGGGGTGTACGCGGCTGGGCGCTGCCCGCCGGCGCCTACCGGGGCGAGGGAGCGGAGCCCATGGGGGAGAGCGGCGAGGGCGAGACCCCCGGACTGCGCGCCGCCCAGCTCGCCCACCTCGGCCCCCGGACCGGCGACCTGGTCTGGGACATCGGCTCGGGCAGCGGCGCCCTGGCGGTGGAGGCGGCGCGGTTCGGTGCCGCGGTCCTCGCCGTGGACAGCGACCGGGACGCCTGCGACCGCACCGCGGCGGCGGCACGGGCCTTCGGAGTCCAGCTCCAGGTGGTCGAGGGACGCGCCCCGCACGTGCTGGAGAGGCTGCCGGAACCCGATGTCGTACGGATCGGGGGCGGCGGCGTCGCCGTCGTCACCGCTGTCGCGGACCGCAGGCCGGAACGGATCGTGACCCATGCCTCGACCCGGGACGAGGCCGAGGCGCTGGGCGCCGCCCTCACCGAGAACGGATACGCGGTCGCCTGCTCGCTCCTGCAGTCCGTCGAACTCGACACGTCCGCATGGTCGGAGCGCGAACGCTCGGTCGTCTTCCTGTTGTCCGCACTGCGTTCGGATCTCGCCCCCTGACCCTGTCGGCACACGGCGGGAGGTAGGCTGGCCGATCGTTGCACCGCGCCCGGATCATCGTCGCTTCGTTCGTCAATGTCCGGAAAAGGGGACCGTTTTGGCCCCCGTTGTGGTACGGCGGAACCGGGGGACGCGCAACGTGGCGCAGTCCACAGCGAGCCGTGGCGAAATGAGCTGCCGCGGCGGCGAACGACCGCGAGAATGCAGTATGTCCGCGACCGTTTCGTGCCGCGCGGCGCGCCGGCTCGTTCCACTGGACGAGCGCCTGTGTGCCGTGTTCGGGCGTCCCGGGCGAAGGGCCGAAGGAGCACTGACGATGGGCGAGGGGTACGCATGAGTGACACCGGCCAGATCCCGGGCGAGGGACTGCCGGAGAACGCAGGCATGGTGGAGCAGCCGGGCGTCCCCGCCCCGGACGGCTACACCTTCCTCGATCCCTCCGAGCAAGCGCCAGAGGACGACGACCTTCTGCTGATGCCCAGTCCCCAGGGCGCCTGGAGCGAGCCGCAGGCCGCCCCGCCCGAGCAGGGCGGCTACTCGTCGCGGCTGCCGGGCGACAACCATCCGGCGCAGAACCATGGCCCGGTGCCGGCGCAGGGCCCGGTGCAGACCCAGGGCCCCGTGCAGCTTCAGGAGCAGGCGCGGGTCCAGGTGCCCGCGTACGCGATGCAGGCTCCCGCCGAGCCGCTGCCGCGGACCGGCCGGGGGACCCACGAGTCCGGCGGCCGCGATTCGGGCGCCGTCGACCTCAGCGGCGTACGCATCCCGTCGCCCGTGCCCGCGCCGGCTCAGGCCCAGGTGCCGGTGGCCCAGACCCAGTCCCAGGCGCCCGTGCGCCGGCCGCTGCACCGCGGACCGGCCTCGCCCGAGCCGGGCTACGGCGGCACGTCGGGCGGCGGCGTGGTCCGTTCGCTCGCGGACCGGGGCCCGGCGGGCGCGCCGCAGGCCCAGGCACAGGCACCCGCTCCGTCGCCCGCACGGCACGCGGGACCGGTCACGGCCGAACCCGAGTACTTCGAGATGACGGCCGAGGAATCGGCCGCGCTGCCGGGCCCGCAGCTCGGTGAGATCCCGCCGCAGGGCGGGAACCAGTGGGGGGCCCAGGCGCCGCAGCAGGCCGCCGCGCCGGTCGCCGTGGAAGCCGAACCGGCGCCGTCGCAGGAGCCGCAGCCAGAAGCAGAAACGGTCGTCCCGGAGGCGGCCGCAGAGCCCATGCCGGCCGCCCGGCCCGTCGAACCCGCACCGGTTCCCGCGCCCGCACCGGTCGTGGCCGAGGAGGCCGCCGCCGCTCCGGTGGTGGCAGAGGCCCCCGTGGAGCTTCCGGTCGAGGCCCAGCCGGAGCCCGAGGCCGAGCCCGCACCGGCTGAGGCTCTGGTCGAGGCGCCGCCTGCCGAGGTGGCACCGGTGGAGGCAGCACCTGTCGATGCGGCACCCGTGGACGCGGCACCCGTAGACGCGGCACCCGTGGACGCGGCTCCCGTGGATGCGGCACCCGTAGACGCGGCACCCGTGGACGCGGCTCCCGCAGACGTCGCGCCCATCGACGTGGCTCCGGTCGACGCCCCGACCGTGGAGCCCGTGCCGGACGGGGCCTCCCTGAGCGGGTTCGTTCCGGTGGAGAGCTCGTTGCCGACGGCCCCGCACCTGGCCCCGACGCCCGTCGTCGAGCAGCCTGTGGAGCCGGAGCCGGAGCCGGAGCCGGAGCCGGTGGTGGAGGCCGCGCCCGAGGTCCGGGCGATCGCCATGGAGCCGGTGCCGGTCGAGGCGGCAGAGGCGGCAGAGCCCACGCCGGAGGCCGAGACGGGTCCCGAGGTCATCGAGACCCCGGACCTGACGGACAGCACGGAAGCCGCGCCCGTGCAGGCGCCGGAGGCCGAGCCCGTCGCCGAACAGCCTGAGCCGGTCGTACCGCAGAGCGCCCCGGAGCCCGTACAGCCGGAGCCCGTGAACGATATCCAGACAGTGGACGCGACCGAGGCACCTGCTGAAGCCCGCGAGGTCCTTCCGGAGGCAGAGGCGGAGGCGGAGGCCGAGGCCGAGGAGGCGCTCGTCACCTCGCCCCCCGCGCCCGGTTACGACGACGCCGAGCGCGAGGCCGTACTGCGCGTCATGCGGGAGCGCCGCGACATCCGCAACGGCTTCCGCAGCGACCCGGTCCCGCACGAGGTCCTGCTGCGCGTCCTGGAGGCGGCGCACACCGCGCCCAGCGTCGGGCACTCGCAGCCCTGGGACTTCGTCGTCATCCGTTCCGCGGAGACCCGCCGCTCCATGCACGAACTGGCGCAGCGCCAGCGCGACGCGTACGCCAAGTCGCTCCCCAAGGCCAGGGCGAAGCAGTTCAAGGAACTGAAGATCGAGGCGATCCTCGACACCCCGGTCAACATCGTCGTCACCGCCGACCCCACCCGTGGCGG
>CBRG010000068.1 GCA_000470535.1 Streptomyces sp. AW19M42 | reverse complement strand
TTCCGTAGCTGCTCGCGGATGGCGCCACCGGTCGTCGAGGAGCCTGCGGCGGGGTCGGTGGCGGGCGGTTTGACATCCATGCGGCTCAGGATACCCTCGATATTGCTAAGAATATTGGTAATCAATGATCTGAGGTAAAATGGGCGCGACGGAGCCGATCGCCGCACCGGCCGGGGAAGCGGAGAAAGCCGGGGGAGCCGGGGAAGCCCCCTACCGCTGGCGCTGGCTGATCCTGGCGGTGATGCTCGTCGCGGAGATCATGGACCTGCTGGACGCGTCCATCGTCAACGTGGCCGGGCCGGAGCTGGAGAGGTCGCTGGGGGCGGGACCGGTCGGCCTCCAGTGGGTGATCGGCGGCTACGCGCTCACCCTGGGCGCCGGACTGATCCTCGGCGGCAGGCTGGGCGACCGCTTCGGGCGCCGCCCGATGTTCCTGCTGGGCCTCGCCGCCTTCACCCTCACCTCACTGCTCTGCGCGTGCGCGCCGAGCATCGAATCGCTGATCGTCTTCCGGCTGCTCCAGGGCACCGCGGGCGCGATGCTCCTGCCGCAGGGCCTCGGACTGCTGCGGGAGAACTTCTCCGGCGCCGAACTCACCAAGGTCTTCGGCATCTTCGGCCCCGTGCTGGGCCTCGGCGGCATCGTCGGCCCGGTCCTGGGCGGCGGACTGATCCAGGGCGACTTCCTGGGCCTGGGCTGGCGACTGGTCTTCCTGGTCAACCTGCCCATCGGCATCGTGGCGCTGATCGTCGCCGCGAAGGCCGTACCGAAGAAGCCGGGCGACCGCACGGTGGTCGTCGACGGCGTGGGGGCGGCGCTGGTGGCCCTGTCCTGTGCGCTGCTGGTCCTGCCGCTGAACCAGGGCCAGGAGTCCGGCTGGCCGCTGTGGACCTGGCTGTGCATGGCCGCGTCCGCCCTCGGCTTCGCCGCCTTCGCGCTCCAGCAGCGCCGCACCGCCGCCCGCGGCCGGCAGCCGCTGGTGACACCCGCGCTGCTGCGCAAGCCCGCGTTCACCGTGGGGCTCGGCGGGATCGCGCTGTTCTTCGGCGGACTCGTCGGCAGCCAGCTCGTGCTGACCCTCTATCTCCAGATCGGGCAGCACTTCACCGCGGGCGAGGCCGGTCTCGGCAATCTTCCGCTCGCTGTGGGCACCGCGATCGGCGGCGCGGTCAGCGGCGCGTTCCTCGCCGAGCGGATCGGCCGGGCGGTCCTGCAGATCGGCCCGCTCGTGCAGCTCGCGGGCGCCGGACTGCTCTGGTACGAACTCGGCGCCACCGGTTCGTTCTCCGTCTGGGACATCGCTCCCGGCGTGGCCGTCTCCGGTATCGGCGCGGGCATGGTGATCGCCGCGCTGTTCAGCTTCATTCTCGCCGCCGTGGACGACAGCGAGATCGGCTCCGCCTCCGGGGTGCTCACGGCGGTGCAGTCCATCGGCGGCTCGATCGGGGTGGCCGTGTTCGGCTCGGTGTTCTTCGACCGGGCCGGAGCCGGTGAGTTCACCGCCGGATACCGTCACGCGCTGATCGCCCAGGCCTGCCTGCTGGTGGCCTTCCTGGGCATCACCCTGCTGCTGCCGAAGAAGGCCCGGCCCGAGGGCGACGAGTTCGCGGGGCCGGAGGGCGAGAACGCCACGGTGTGACGGGTGGCGGGGCGGATGCCGGGCGGGTGCCGGGGGTGACGCACACGGCACCGGCCCTCCCGGGGGCAGTCCCGGGAGGGCCGGTGCGCGGGGGTACCCGTCCCCTCAGGCGGGTACCCGCCGGCGCTGCCCGCGTTGGACCTCCGTCTCCTCCCGGGTGGCTCCGCGGGAGGTGAACAGCCGGTCGGCGGCGAGCGCGCCCGGCCCGGAGAAGACGATCAACAGCAGGGTCCAGCAGAAGAAGACCGCGGCCTCACCGCCGTTCTCCATCGGGAGCAGACCCCGCTGCTGGTGCACGTCGAAGTACGCGAAGGCCATGGAGCCTGAGCCCACCAGCGCGGCCGTTCTGGTACCGAGGCCGAGGAGCACCAGGGTGCCCCCGGCCAACTGGATGACGGCCGCGTACCAGCCCGGCCAGGTGCCCGCCGGCACCCGCGCGTCGCCCAGGAGCCCGAACAGCGAGGCGACTCCGTGGCAGGTGAAGAGCAACCCGATGACGATGCGGAACAGGCTGAGCGCGTAGGGCTGTGCCCGCCCCAGGTTATTGATCATCATGAGGGCCCTTCTCCTGTCAGCTGTAGACGCCGAACTCGTACAGCGAGTAGCCGTAGCCGGAGCCGCGCGCCGTGCCGTTGATCCGCACGTAGCGCCCTGTGCCGTTGACGTCGATGTCGTCGATGTCGCCGTTGCCGTCGGTCACCGACTTCACCGTCGTCCAGCTCTGTCCGTCCTCGGACGTCTGGATGTCGTACGCCTTGCCGTACGCCGGGTCCCAGGCGAGCTGCACGTGCTTGAAGGTCGTTGAGGCGCCGAGGTCGACCTGGACCCACTGCGGGTCGCTCCAGTCACTGGCCCAGCGGGTGTCGAACTTGCCGTCCACCGCGTTCCCCGCGCCGCACGGGCAGCCACCGGTCGGGTCGGTCTGGGACGTGGACGCCGTGGCGGTCTTGCCCTGGGACACGTTCGTCCCGTCCACCTTCGGCGGGATCACCTTGAGGGACGTGGTCTCGATGCCCTCGTTGCCCTTGCCGTCCGTCGCCTTCACGTAGACCTTGTAGACGCCCGTCTTGCCCGGCGCCTTCGCGGTCAGGGTGCCGTCGCCGTTGTCCTTGGTCTCGGCCGGGACGAGCGCCTTGTTCTGGTCGATGTAGTTGCTGCTGAACAGCACCTGGTAGCTGATCGCGTCGCCGTCCGGGTCGCTGATGCTGGTGCTGATCCGTACGTCACCCCCGGTGGGGACACCGACGGTGGCATCGTCCACCTTCATGTCGGTGATCACCGGCGGGGTGTTGTCACCCGAGGTGTCCGCGCCGTACGCCTTCTTCACGGAGTAGTACGAGAGCCTCTTCTCGCCGCCCGGCAGCAGGTTGAACCAGACGCCGCCGAAGTCGTCCTCGACGCCGTAGTGGAACATCGTGGCGCCGAGCGCCACCCCGGTGTGGCCGGTGATGCAGCCCCACGCCTTGGTGTAGCCCTCGGCCTTGGCGACATCGGTCGGCTCGGTCGGGACGCCGTTCGCGTCGTCGTCGACCTCCCACTCACCGGCCGGGCCCGTCTCGGTGACGATGTAGGGCTTGTCGTAACCGCCCTGCTCCCAGTCGGACTTGATGTTGCACACCGCGTTGTAGGCGTTGACGGCGTACAGGTCGAGGTCCGGCGCGTTCTTCTTGTAGTACGGCCAGGCGCCCGTCCAGGCGTCGGTCGAGGTGACCGGGTGGTTGGGGTCCACCGTGTGGATCTTCTTCGCGACGTCGTTCACGAAGGTGGTGTACGCGTTGCGCTGGGCCTCCAGCTCGTCACCGCTGTAGCAGTTCTGCAGGCCGAGCGTCGACTCGTTGCCGACGTTCCACATCAGCACACCGGGGTTGTCCTTGTAGGTGTCCACCCACTTGGGGAACTCCGCGAGCATGTCGTTCTTGTACTGGGTGTCCGTCAGGTAGTTGACACAGCCACCGCTGCCCGGCCCGCCGCCCGGCTGGAGCCAGAATCCGGCGATCACCTTGACGCCGTTGGCGGCCGCCGTGTCGAAGAGCGGCTTGCTGGTGGCGTCGGTGCCCCAGGTGCGGATGGTGTTGACGCCCATGGACGCCACGTCCGGCATGTACTTCTCGGCGTCGGCGACCGAGGGGCCCCAGGTCAGACCCTTGACGGTGTACGGCGAACCGTCGACGGTCAGCTGCCAGGCGCCCTGTGAACCGGTGACCTTGACGACGCTGCCGGCCGCCTGGGCGGCGGGTGCCTGGAGGGCCACCATCGCGCCGGCCAGCAGGGCTGCCGCCGCGAAGGGGGCCACGAGACGTTTGGCCGTACGGGTGGGGGGACGGTGCATGTCGATCTCCTTGAGGGTGGGGAAGGAGGTGGGTAAGTGATGGGGGATAGCGGAGGGGAGATATCAGGGGAGGCGGATGGCATTCCGGTGGGGGAGGAGTGACCCCGGGTGATCTTGGAGAGCGCTCTCCAAGATGGGCCGAAAAAAAGACCCCCACCCGGGGTGTGGCCGTCCGGTCGCCCGACCGTCCGGCCTTTCGGGCTACGGGAGTTCGTAGTCCCCGTTGAGGACCGCGCCCTTATCGGGGTGGTTCTCGTCGTAGCCGTGCGGGTCGCACTGGAGCCCGCCCTTGACGCAGTGGGTGACCATCGCGTCGAGCGTGGCGGTGTCCCACCCGTTCATGAAGTCGTAGTGGAACGAGAAGCCCCTGCCGCTGGCCAGCCTCACCTGCGACATGTCGCCGTTGACCGGCCAGGCCATCTTGAACTCGATCATCGGCAGGGCGACGGGGTGGTCGGCCGGGCACGAGTTGTAGTTGGCGCCTCCGGCGACCGGGTACGCCATGTGGCTCTTGTGGTCGGGCGTGTCCAGGTGGATGCCGTCCCAGCAACTCGGCGCCTGGAGGCGCAGGTTGAGGTAGGTGTCCCGGCTGGTCGGGCAGTTGGCCGGGAAGTCGTAGTTCTTGAACGACTCGCCGCACTCCCAGCCCTCGACGGTGCCCTTGAGGTTCTTGAACTCGTCCTGCGTCTGCATCGGGCTACCGACGACGTACCGCAGCCCCTTCGGGAAGGGGCGCACGCTCCGGTAGTCGGTGACTCCCGACTTGTAGTAGATGGTCTGGACGCCCTCGGGGAGGATCTTCGTGTCCCCCTTGAAGAGGCTCGGCATCCAGTACCCGGACTTGTCGCCGGGCGCCAGGCACGTCGTGTCGCCGGTCTCCAGCGAGGCGGTGGTGGTGTTGGCGTTCGTCGTGGTGTTGCCCATGAACGTGTGGTCGTGGGACTTGCCGGGCTGGCCCGGGTACACGATCGGGTCGTCCGGGGCCGTGTGGGTGGGCGCGCACTTGGCCTGGAACTCGTGGAAGTACGCCGACGGCGGCACCTCCGTCGAGGGGGTGACCCCGGTGACCGGCGGGTCGGCCATGATGTAGCCGTCCCCGTCCGGGTCGTCGCCCGAAGCCTTGGTGGAGGCGGGCATGCCGGGCATGCCCGGCATGGAGTACGCGGCGTGCTCGGCATGCGCGCCCGCCGCCGCGACCGGCGTTTCCGTGGACGCGTTCGCTGTCGCGGCGATCCCGGCGATCCCTGCCGTGGTCAGGGTCAGCGAGGTGAACAAGAGCAGTCCGGTGAGTGTTCTCGACCTCCGTGGCATGGAGACCTCCTGCTGCGTGGGTGGGGGTGCCTGACGGTGGGAGAGCGCTCTCCCATTCCGGAGTGTTCCGCTCCTGACAAGAGCGTGTCAATAGTCTGTGAACGACCGCCATCCCCGCCGGAGTTGCCGGGCTGAGGAGGGTTGCCGACGGTAAGGGCGGGTGACCTGCGAGGAGCTGCTGCACCAGTCAGGTTTCGCATGGTGCCGTCCGACGCGGATGATCGCCGGGTCGGATGCCGAGATGCGTGGAACGGGTGGGCCCGGCGGCCGGACCGCCGCCGGCGATGGGCGCCGCCCGTGCCCCGCCGAGGGCTCACCTCACGGACGAACTACAACGGATCGGCGTAGGCCGCCGGAGGTCCCGGCGCCGCCCCGCTCCTGGAGGGTGTTGGGGTGGCGGCGATGCTCGTGACGGTACCGGCGCCCGAGGCGGGCGGGAGCGCGGAGCCGCTGGCGGTTCGGCTCTGTGGCCACGTCCCGGCGATGGCTGCCACCACCGCTGACGCATAGGTGCGGAACACGTCGGTGCACCGGAAGGCACCGGCGACGGCCGACGGCGTCGGACCGGCGTCAAGGCAGAAACTCTCGCGCAGGCCACGGCTCAGTTCCAGTTGCACGCCCTGGCCGCGGAGGTTGCGGTTGGCGATGTTGAGCGGGTTCCTGCCGTCGATCTTCGATGGGGACTGCGAGACGGCGAAGCCCGCGGCGGCCAGGCGCCCTTTGATCGCGGCCCCGAGTTCGGTGTCCAGGCCGCCCAGGTAGGTGGTGACGGCACTGTCACTGCTGCCGTGCCAGGACACGGTCCACTCGGCGGTGCGCAGGACCTGGGAGACGCTCGGCTCGTCGAAGCGGTTGCTGGTGATGTGCAGCGCCGAGTTGCCGCTGCTCATCAGGCCCTGGAGTGAGTAGAAGGAGCTGTTGAGCGCGGTGGCGCAGTATTCGGCAAGCTGTGTGGTCGGGTACTCGATCGCGCCGCCGTGGATGGCGATGTTCGCGCCTCGGGCTCCGGCGACGATCCTCGACGACAGGAGGTAGTCCCTGCCGAGGGTGTTGTGCGCGGCGAGGTCGGCGTAGTTGGCATACGTATCGGCCAAGGTGCTCGTCCTTCTGTGTTGATTACCTAGCGTATCCGCGCATCGACAAAGGGGAGTCGCCGGCGTCACGCGTCACGTCGGGCGTCACATCGACAGGTCCGCACCGCTCCGTCAGCTCGTTGACCGCGGTGGCTGCCGGTCACCGCGCTATACGGGAGTCGCTGGTGGTTCCCGCAGGGTGTGCCTCGCGCGGATCTCGGCGGTGATCGCTTCTGACTCGGTGACGGCTCCGAGGGAGCGGACGAGCTGGAGCCGGGCGGCCGAGCGGTGTTCGGTGTCGGCGATCGCGGACAGGTTGGCCTCCGCGATCACTGCCGCGGTGTCCAGGGCCGCACGGGCGGAGGACGCGGCCACGGCGAGGTCCGGGACCACATCCGCTTGGGCGACGGCGATGAGCCTGCGGGCGAGGCGCACCACTTCGGCTGCGGTCCGCGCGGTGCGCAGCGGCACTTCGGTCGCGGCTGTCAGTGCCTCCTGGACGGCTGTGGCACGTGCTCGTGTCTCCGTGGCGGTGGTTCTGGGCAGCCGGTGGGCGGCGAGTACGGCGCTGAAGGCGACGGCGTCGTCCGCGGCCAGGCCGAGGGCGGTGCTTCGCAGGTTCGCAGCGGTCTCCTGTGCGGCGGTCAGGTCGGCTCTGTGGGGTGCGCACTTCGGGTGGCCGAGGCTGTGGTTGCAGACCATGGAGATCAGGGCGGCGCCAACCGCGGTATTCATCGCCGCGGCCGCCCCGGCCCCCGGCGGGAACGACGCGGAAGCCAGATCGTCGAGCCATCCGCCAACGGTTTCGTCTCGCACGGAAGTCTCCCTCGGAAAGGACGGATATGCCTCGGACAGGCGCTGGTGCATCAAGACGACCCCGAGCGGGCGTTCTTGCGCTCCCGCTCACACGGTGAGCTCCACCGGGCTCGTGGCGCTCCCCCGCCGGCCACGCCGGGGCCGTAAGGAGTCGGGGGAGAACGGAAGGCAGATGGCCTGATTTCTGCGCTTGCGAGGAAGATGTCAAGGGCGGGCACACTCTACGTAATATCCACCGATACGCCTGGGTATTCATGCAGTTCATGACGACACCGGACATCGACTCGCTCCTGAAGCGCATCGGCTGCCCCCGGCCGCTCCGGCCCGACGCTCCCGCCCTGCGCGGGCTGTTCCGGGCCTGGCGGCGCCAGGTTCCCTACGAGAACATCGACACCCAACTGGGCCGCCCCATCACCCTGGAAGCCGGTGACCTGATCGGTAAGTTCGGACACCGGCGCCGCGGCGGCCAGTGCTTCGAGGCCAACGCCGCCTTCGCCCTGCTGCTGCGCGGCATCGGATACGAGGCGACACTCGTCGACGGAGCGGCGGACCGCGAGACCTACGGCGACGAGCGATGGGGCGGGCACACCGCGCTGCTCGTCCGGAGCCAGGACGAAACCTGGCTGGCGGACGTGGGCCTGGCCGACCCGTTTCTCGAACCGCTTCCCTTACGCGAGGGCCGCTATCGCTGCGGTGAGTTCGAGTACGCGTTGGAGCGGCTGGATGAGGGAGTGTGGCGTGCGCATCATCATCCCGCCGCGCTGCTGTCCTCCGTCGACTTCCGCACCGCAGCCCGAGATTTCTCGCAGTACGTCGCACGGGCCAACAGCGAGCGCGGGCAGCTGATGGTGCACTTGCACAAGGACGGCTACAAGCACGCGCTGCGCGCCCGCACCGTGCGACGCGTCACTCGCGCGGGCGACACGCAGACGCAGAGGCAGACACACACGCTGACCAGTGTCGAGGAGTTCGCCCTGACACTCGCTGAGGTGTTCGGCGTACCGTTGGACGATCTTGGAAGCGGCGGCCTTCACGCTCTGTGGGCCATCACCGGCGAGCAACATGCGAGATGGCTGAGCAACCGGGCCAAGGCCCGCTGACGCGGCCGGGATGTCCTGCGAGGCCCCGGACCGATCCTGCCTACCCTGCCGGGGATGCGGCATCCGCGCTCGTCGACCGTTCACGCGTCTTGCGCAGGGCGGCCTCGACGCGAACCGCGTCGGCCGTGGCGGGGACTTCGTGGACCCGGACGGCCCAGGCGCCCTGGGCGGCTGCCAGCGCCGACACTGCTGCCGTGGCAGCGTCGCGGGCACGCGGTGGCCGGGGTTCGCCGGTTGCCGGGTCCGCCAGCAGCGTGCCCAGGAATCGCTTGCGGGAGGCGCCGACCAGTACCGGGCGTCCGAGCCGGGCCCAGGCATCGATCCTGGCCAGCAGCGCCCAGTCGTTCTCACGGGTCTTGGCGAAACCCAGTCCGGGGTCGACGATCACCTGGGTGGGGTCCACCCCGCCGGCAACCACAGCGTCCATCTGCCGCTCGACTTCCTCGATGACCTCGCCCACGACATCCCCGTAGCCGGCCAGTTCATCCATGCGGGCGGACTGTCCCCGCCAGTGCACCACCACGAAAGGGACGCCCGTCCTCGCGGCCACGCTGACCATGCGGGGGTCCGCGCGCCCCCCGCTGACGTCGTTGATCACACGTGCCCCCGCATCCACCGCAGCCTCTGCCACGTCAGCGCGCATGGTGTCCACGCTGATCAGCGCACCGCTTCCGGCCAGGCCCCGGACGACCGGCACCACCCGACGCAGTTCCTCCTCGCAGGTGATCCGCACAGCACCCGGACGTGTCGACTCGCCGCCGACGTCGATCACGTCCGCGCCTTGGGCGACCAGCTCCGAACCGTGCGCCAAGGCTCGATCGGGGTCCAGCCAGAGCCCGCCGTCCGAGAACGAGTCCGGGGTGACGTTGACGACGCCCATGACTCCGCAACGCCCCCAGTCGGGCAGGCCGGGCAGCGGATTCCTGTCTGCGTCCATGGAGGCATTGTGGCGGGCACCTGCCCCCCCAAGGCATCCGTTTCGGGCCGGCCCGAGCCGCGCGGGCCACCGTGTGCAACAGGGCTCCCACCGCTGCCGACCCACAGCCCACCCCCTCAACTCGTATGCAGCATCAGCCCGATGCCCACCACCATCAGCCCCGCCGCCGCGATGCGCGGGGCACCGAACCGTTCCTTGAAGAACACCGTGCCGATCGCGGCGCCGACGATGATCGAGGACTCGCGCAAGGCGGCGACCGGGGCCAGCGCGGCGCGGGTCTGGGCCCACAGGACGAGCCCGTACGCCGTTACCGAGAGGGCGGCGCCGAGCAGTCCGCGCAGTGCGTACGGGCGGAGTTGGGCGGTCAGTGCGGAGCGGCGGCGGTGCAGGGCGTACACCGGGATCGCGACGCCCTCAAGGATCATCAGCCAGGCGACGTATCCGAGCGAACTGCCCGAGGCGCGTACACCCACGCCGTCGACCGTCGTGTAGCCGGCGATGGCGAGACCGGTCGCCAGCGCGGCGACGATGGCGGGCCAGTGCGGGCGCTTGCCGGAGCCGCGGATGCCCCACAGGGCCATTCCGACCAGCCCCGCAGAGGCCACCGCGACGCCCGCCGTGGCCCAGCCGTCCGGGCGTTCGCCCACGAAGACGGCGGCCAGGACGGTGACGACGAGCGGGGCGGTGCCCCGGGCGATCGGGTACATCTGGCCGAAGTCACCCAGGGTGAACGAGCGCATCAGCAGCAGCATGTACGTCACGTGCAGGGCGGCGGAGAGGGCCAGGTACGGCCAGGCGGCCGCCGCCGGGAACGGGACGAAGGCGGCGGCGGCCGCGCCGATCAGCAGTCCGCCGCCGGAGATCAGGGTGAACGAGACCAGCTGGTCCTTGATCGCGTGTGCGATGGCGTTCCAGCCGGCGTGCGTGAACGCGGCTATCAGGACGGCTGTGGCGACGAGAGGTGTCACGGTGGTACCTGGTTCTGGTCAGCGGGGGCGGTGGCCGGTGAGTGCGTGCCGGCGCGCATGGGCGGCGTCGAGATCCTGGCGTGCAGCTCCCGCTGTGCCGCCCGTTCCAGGCCGCAGCGCGTCCCGCGCGGTGTGGAGGTCGCGGCGCGCAGGGGCGTACTCGCTGCCGAAGGCGAACCGTGTGCCTCCCGGGTAGCGGTGGAGCCGCCTGCCGACTGTGCTCGCGCCCGCGACGGCCGGCGCGAGCAGCGGTATCCAGCCGACGACCATGGAGCTTCCCCCTGTACCCGCTGACGCTTCGTGCGCGCCGGCGCGCCTGATCCACTTCTACGACTATCAGGAAACCGGACGTCGTTCGTCAACTTCTATGGCGCACCGCAGCACCGCACCCACCGCGGCACCACCGCACCGCTCACGGACCCGCAGTACCACCGCACCGCTCACGGACCCGCGAGCAGGACCTCCGCGACGACCGGTCCTGCCGCGTCCCCACCGTGGCCGCCGGACTGGACGAGGGCTGCCGCGGCCAGGTCGTTGCTGAAGCCGGTGAACCAGCTGTCGGACGTGGCGTGGCCGTCGATCTCCGCGGAGCCCGTCTTGGCGCCCTTGGTGCCCCCCACCCGCGCCATGGCCTGGGTTGCGGTGCCCTCCGGGCTGATGGCGGTGTAGTTCAGCATCTCCTTCAGCTGCGCCGGCACCCCGCCCGGGAGCGGGTTGGCGACGGCGAAGGTCCGGTTGTCCAGGTTCTGCGGGACGATGTAGGGCTGCCGGAACCGGCCGGTGATGGCGGTGGCGGTGACGGACGCCATGTTCAGCGGGTTCATCTGCACCTTGCCCTGGCCGATGAACGACGCGGCCGTCTCCGCGTCGTGGGACTCGGGCACGCTGCCGTCGAACGTCGAGATTCCGGTCTGCCAGTTGCGGCCGATCCCGAAGTACTGTGCGGCCTCGACGCCGAGCGCGGTGTCGCGCTTGCCGTCACCCAGCGGCAGCACCGGCTTGATGAACGCCGTGTTGCAGGACTTGGCGAAGGCCCGCTTCAACGTGGGGCCGTCCGTCATGTCGAAGTTGTTCAGGTTGTGGAAGGGCACCCCCTTCCAGGTCACGCTGGACGGGCACTTGACCGGCGAGTTGGCGTTGCCGAGGCCGTTCTGGATGATCATCGCGGCCGTCACGATCTTCATCGTCGAGCCGGGTGCCACCTTCGCCCACCGGGCCGCGTCGAAGGCGTCGTCCCGATTGTTGGCGATGGCGCGGATCGCGCCGGTCGACGGCTCGACGGCCACCACGGACGACTGCTCGAACTTCTTCACGCCTCGCTCGGCCGCCGCCTGGATCTTCGCGTCCAGCGTGGTCTGGAGCCTGCCCGGCTTCCCCTTGACCAGGGTCAGCAGCGTCTTGTTCGCGCCGTCCGCGTTCGCGCTGTTGATCCAGGTCTCGATGCCCGCGGTGCCGCCGGTCTTCCCGCCGTACTTCTTGCGCAGCTCGTCCAGGATGACGCCGAGCGAGGGGTACTTCTCCTTGGTGAGCACCTGGCCGTTGTGGTCGACCGCCTCGATCGGCGCGGTCTTCGCCTCGCCCGTCTCCAGCGACTCGCCCTTGGCCAGGTCCGGGTGGAGGACGGCGGGTTTCCAGTCGACGAGCGCGTGGCCGGTGGACTGGCCGCGCACCACGGTCAGCTCGGACTTGTAGGACCAGGGCTTCGTCTTCCCCTTGTACGAGACGGTCGCCTCGACGGTGTACGGGACCTTCGCGCCGACCGCGGGGCCGGGCGTGATCACGGCCTTGGTGACGTGGGCCGTAGCGCTGTAGCCGGTCAACGCCGGTCCGGACTCGACCTCGTTGTTGGTGAGGTGGGACGCGACGGCCGCGTCGCCCTTCGCCCACGCCGCGAGGAACTTCTTCGACGTGTCGGCTATCTCCTGCTTGGTGACCGGGCCGGTCCGCACCTCCTGCGAGGTGGTCTCGGTGTCCGAGCCGCCCCCGACGCCGCTGTCCCCGAGCCCGTCCAGGATGTTGTACGCCCCGTAGCCCACCCCGCCGACCACGACCGCGAACACCCCGCCGATTATGCCTATCTTCACTCCACTGCGCATTCCTGTAGTCCCCCTCCCCAGGAGACCTCCTTGAACATGTTCAAGGAGGCTTGTCCCGGCACTTTACGGGACGGTAGTGACAGTGGAGTCGGTTGTTATCGGAACGCGATCCGTCGTGGCGTGAACAGGGCGGCCATGTAAGGGCATCCGGCTCTTTCTCTTCCCTCTCCGTCGAGTTCCTTTCCGTCAAGGAGGCGCGCCCGCCCACTCGTTGTGATGACTCTCCGTTTACGCGACGCAACTCATGGTGATCATTGCTGGTGAGGGCAGACGGAAAGTGCCCCTGACCTACCTGACACAGGAGGACCCCCCACATGCGTCGGACCCTGATTTCCCTCGGCAGCATCGCCGCTGCCGGCATGCTCGCGTTCGCCGGGACCCAGTCGGCATTCGCCGCGAGCGGCACGCTGATCGTCAACGGAACGGAGTACCAGGACCCCGCGGCCGGCTGCTACGCCGCAAGCGACGAGGGCGCCCAGGTCGACAACCTGACCGACTCGGATGCCGAAGTCTTCGCCGACGCGGCCTGCGCGGAGGGGCCTGTGAACGTCATCGGCGCCGGCGGCTCCGGGGACGTCCAGCCCGGTGGAAGCATCAAGCTGTCCTGACGCCCGCAGCGGCCGTAGGCCCCGGGGGGCGTGGCCACCGGCCACGCCCCCCAGGGGTCCGCCCGCCAGGTCAGATCCAGGTGTCCAGCCACATCCGGTCCCGCCAGGAGCCCTCCGGGATCGCGGTCCCCGTGTACAGCGGCCAGAAGTAGATGAAGTTCCAGACGATCAGCAGGACCAGCACGCCCGCCGCGACCGCCCCCAGCGTGCGGCGCCGTTCGCCCGAGGGGTCGCCGGTCGTCAGGCCCAGTTCGTGTTTCGCCCCGGACCCGGCCGCAGGCCCCAGCATCGCGCCGATCATCATCGCCACCGCGAGGCACAGGAACGGCACGAACACCACCGCGTAGAAGAGGAAGATGGTGCGTTCCTGGTACAGGAACCACGGCACCCAGCCCGCCGCCACCCCGCACGCGATCGCGCCCGCCCGCCAGTCACGGCGGAAGGCCCAGCGCCACAGCACGTACACCAGCGCGAAGCAGGAGGCCCACCACAGCAGCGGCGTGCCGAGCGCCAGCACCTCGCGGGCGCACTTGCCGGTCTCCGAGGCGGCGCAGCCGTTCTGCTCCTCGTAGAAGTACGACACCGGCCGGCCCAGCACGATCCAGCTCCACGGATTGGACTGGTAGGTGTGCCCGGACGTCAGGTTCACATGGAACTCGTAGACCTGGTACTCGTAGTGCCACAGGCTGCGCAGCCAGTCCGGCAGCCAGGTCCAGCTGCCGCCCCTGCCGTCGGTCGCCGCCCAGTCCCGGTAGTAGCCGTGGCGGGTGGGGGAGTTGTGGATGATCCAGCCGGTCCACGAGGCGACGTAGGTCAGGATCGCCACCGGCACCGTGGAGACGAACGCCGGGACCAGGTCCCGCTTCAGCACCGCCGTGTACGGCCGCATCGCGCCCGCCGTACGCCGCGCGCCCACGTCCCACAGGACCGTCATCAGGCCGAACGCGACCAGGATGTACAGCCCGTTCCACTTGGTGGCGAAGGCCAGTCCGAGCATGAGCCCGGCCGCGATCCGCCACGGCCGCCAGCCCAGCCGCAGCCGTTCCGCCACGACGACGTCCGGCCGCAGCACCCCCTCCGCGTCGACAGGCAGCGCCGCCGCGAGCCGGCGCCGCGCCCAGTCCCGGTCGATCAGCAGGCAGCCGAACGCGGCCAGCACGAAGAACATCAGCACCAGGTCGAGCAGCGCCGTGCGGCTCATCACGAAGTGCAGCCCGTCCACCGCGAGCAGCGCGCCCGCCAGACAGCCCAGGAACGTCGAGCGGAAGAGCCTGCGGCCGATCCGGCACAGCATCAGCACCGACAGCGTGCCGAGCACCGCGACCATGAACCGCCAGCCGAACGGCGTGAAGCCGAAGAGCTGCTCACCGATCCCGATGATCCACTTGCCGACCGGCGGGGGCACCACATAACCGGGGTCGACCGGGATGTTCACCTTGGACGGATCGTCCAGGATCAGCTTGTCGACGTCCTTGGGCCAGGCCCCCTCGTAGCCCTGGTTGATCAGCGCCCAGGAGTCCTTGGCGTAGTACGTCTCATCGAATATCACCGCGTGCGGGCTGCCCAGGTTCCAGAACCGCAGCACCCCGGCGACCAGCGCCACCAGCAGCGGACCGCCCCAGGCCGACCAGCGCAGCAGCCGGTCCGCGAGCACCGGGGGCACCCCGAGCACCGCCCACAGCCGGCTCCCGGGGCGGGTGTACGGCGGAACCAGCCGTTCCCGCAGCCCGATCCCCGGCCGCGGTGAATGGCCGAAGCGGCGCAGCCGCTGCTGCCAGGAAGTCGGCTCCGGGCCGTACTGATCCCCGGCGTCTTGGCCCTGCCGGGCATCGGGCGCTGTACTCGTCACCGCGCCATCGTAGGGAACGCATCTGTGCGAGTGGTGCCGCCCGTGCTGGGAGGATGGACGTTGTGACGGAGACGACTGGAACGCTGGTACTCGCAGGGACCCCCATCGGCGATGTGGCGGACGCCCCGCCACGCCTCGCCACCGAACTGGAGACGGCGGACGTCGTCGCCGCGGAGGACACCCGCCGGCTGCGCCGGCTGACCCAGGCGCTGGGCATCCACACCACGGGGCGTGTCGTGTCCTACTTCGAGGGCAACGAGTCCGCCCGTACGCCGGAACTCGTCGAGGCGCTGACCGGCGGGGCCCGCGTACTGCTGGTCACGGACGCCGGGATGCCGTCCGTCTCCGACCCCGGCTACCGGCTCGTCGCCGCGGCCGTCGAGCAGGGCATCAGGGTCACCGCGGTGCCCGGACCGTCGGCCGTGCTCACCGCACTCGCCCTGTCCGGGCTGCCGGTGGACCGGTTCTGCTTCGAGGGCTTCCTGCCGCGCAAGGGCGGCGAGCGCCTCGGCAAGCTGCGCGAGGTCGCCGCGGAGCGCCGCACCATGGTCTTCTTCGAGGCCCCGCACCGGCTCGACGACACCCTTGCCGCGATGGCGGAGGTGTTCGGGGCCGACCGGCGCGCCGCCGTCTGCCGTGAGCTGACCAAGACCTACGAGGAAGTGAAGCGCGGCCCGCTGGGCGAACTGGCCGCCTGGGCGGCCGAGGGCGTACGCGGCGAGATCACCGTCGTCGTCGAGGGCGCGGCCGACTCCGGAGGCGAGGAACTGGACGCCGCCGAGCTGGTGCGCAGGGTGCGGGTGCGAGAGGAGGCGGGGGAGGGGCGCAAGGAGGCGATCGCCGCCGTCGCCACCGCCGCCGGCCTGCCCAAACGCGAAGTGTTCGACGCGGTGGTCGCGGCAAAGAACGCGGCTCGGACCGGCCCGCCGGAGGGCAAAGGACTATTGTGAAAGGCAAAGCGAAAGCCGCGTACCGGCCCCTTTTGCCACGAGAAGGCCAAGACCGCTCCAACACTCGACAGGGCCCGGTGCGCTTGTGCCGGTAAAGGCGTCCACTGGATAGCAGGACGCATTCTCCGGGGTGCTTGTCCGGCGGACAAGAGGAGCAGGCATGAGTGAGATCGCAGCAACCACCGTGCACGAGGCATACGCCTTCGCCTGCATGAGGTGCGGACACGGCTGGGAACAGGCCTACGAGATAGAGCACCACGTCGACGCCTCCAACAACGCCTTCGTGGTCTACAAGGCGGACGGCCAGCGCGTGCCCTCCCCCCTTTCCACGCCCACCTGCGCTAACTGCGGCGGGCACGTCGTGCGCATCATGCGATCCGGCCGCGTCTCGACCGTCCAGCAGCTGATGCGCAACCGCCTGCCCGCCGAAAGCAGCCCGGCCGGGACCCCGGCCGGCAGCCCTGCCGACGCCGCCGCCGACGCCCGCGAACGGAAGGCGGGGGCCGTGGCCGCCACCGCCGTTCCCGCGGGCGAGCACCACTGGCACCTCGCGGACCTGCTGCACCCCTTCCACCGCAGGTGAGCTCCGGGCTCCGGGTCCCGGTCCTCGTACCATCGTGACCATGAGCCGTACCGAAGCCCCGCCGCTGCCCGAGCCCCTCGGGGTGCCGGTCGCTGATTCGCATACCCACCTGGACATGCAGGACGGCTCCGTGGAGGAGAGCCTGGCCAGGGCCGCCGCGGTGAACGTGACCACCGTGATCCAGGTGGGCTGCGACCTGAAGGGCTCGCACTGGGCCGCCGAGACCGCCGCCGCCCACCCGAGCGTCTACGCGGCGGTGGCCCTGCACCCCAACGAGGCGCCCCGGATCGTGCACGGCGACCAGGGCGCGCGCGAGGCCGGTGGCACGGCGGCGCTCCACGAAGCCCTCGCCGAGATCGACGCACTGGCCGCGCTGGACCACGTTCGCGGGGTCGGGGAGACCGGACTCGACTACTTCCGGACCGGCCCCGAGGGCGTGGCGGCCCAGGAGGAGTCCTTCCGGGCCCACATCGAGATCGCCAAACGGCACGGCAAGGCGCTCGTCATCCACGATCGCGAGGCGCACGCCGATGTGCTGCGCATCCTCACCGACGCGGGTGCCCCCGAGCGGACCGTCTTCCACTGCTACTCCGGCGACGCGGACATGGCCCGGATCTGCGCGGACGCCGGGTACTTCATGTCCTTCGCGGGCAACGTGACGTTCAAGAACGCCCAGCCGCTGCGCGACGCGCTCGTCGTGGCGCCCCTCGAACTGGTCCTGGTCGAGACGGACGCCCCCTTCCTCACCCCGGCTCCGTACCGCGGACGGCCCAACGCGCCGTATCTGATTCCGGTCACGCTGCGCGCCATGGCGGCGGTGAAGGGTGTGGACGAGGACACCCTGGCCTCGGCGGTGGCCGGCAACACGGCTCGCGCGTTCGACTACTGAGCGGCGGCCGAGCTGCGTGAGTCGACTCACGGGACTCGGGCGGTTCGGCCGCTGTCCAGCGAAGAGGTCCGTGAGTCGACTCACGGAGCTCGGCCGCTTGGCTGGCGAAAGAGGTTCCTGAGCGACTTACGCTTAACGGGTGAGCACCACAGAGCCCGACGCCCTCCTGGGCCCCGCAGACATCCGCGAGCTGGCCGCGACGCTGGGCGTACGCCCCACGAAGCAGCGCGGCCAGAACTTCGTCATCGACGCCAACACGGTCCGCCGGATCGTGCGGACCGCCGAGGTCCGTCCGGACGACGTGGTGGTCGAGGTCGGCCCCGGCCTCGGCTCGCTGACCCTGGCGCTCCTGGAGGCGGCGGACCGGGTCGTCGCCGTCGAGATCGACGACGTCCTCGCCGCCGCCCTGCCCGCCACGGTCGCCGCCCGGATGCCGCAGCGCGCGGACCGGTTCGCCCTCGTCCACTCGGACGCGATGCTGGTACGGGAACTGCCGGGCCCGCCGCCGACCGCACTGGTCGCCAACCTTCCGTACAACGTCGCCGTGCCGGTGCTGCTCACCATGCTCGACCGCTTCCCGACCATCGAGCGGACCCTGGTCATGGTCCAGGCGGAGGTGGCCGACCGGCTGGCCGCGCGGCCGGGCAACAAGGTCTACGGAGTGCCGTCGGTCAAGGCCAACTGGTACACGGACGTCAAGCGCGCCGGTTCCATCGGCCGCAAGGTCTTCTGGCCCGCCCCGAACGTCGACTCGGGGTTGGTGTCCCTGGTGCGACGGGCCGATCCGGTCGCGACCACGGCGAGCAAGGCCGAGGTCTTCGCGGTCGTCGACGCCGCCTTCGCCCAGCGCCGCAAGACCCTGCGCGCGGCCCTGTCCGGCTGGGCGGGCTCCGCGCCCGCCGCCGAGGCCGCCCTGGTCGCGGCCGGGATCTCGCCGCAGGCCAGAGGCGAGGCGCTGACCGTCGAGGAGTTCGCCGCCATCGCCGAGAACAAGCCCGCCGAGAACGAGCCCACCGAGAACAAGCCGGAGCCGTCCGCATGAGCGAGAGCGTCACCGTCCGGGTGCCCGCCAAGGTCAACGTCCAGCTCGCTGTCGGTGCCGCACGCCCCGACGGCTTCCACGACCTGGCCAACGTCTTCCTCGCCGTCGGCCTCTACGACGAGATCACCGTCACCCCGGCCGACGAACTGCGCGTCACCTGCTCCGGGCCGGACGCCGCCCAGGTCCCGCTGGACGCCACCAACCTCGCTGCCCGCGCCGCGATCGCGCTGGCCGGACGGCACGGCATCGAGCCCCGCGTGCACATCCACATCGACAAGGACATCCCGGTCGCGGGCGGGATGGCGGGCGGCAGCGCCGACGGGGCCGGCGCCCTGCTGGCCTGCGACGCGCTCTGGTCCACCGGCGCCACCCGCGACGAGCTGCTGGCCATCTGCGCGGACCTGGGCAGCGACGTCCCGTTCAGTCTGGTCGGCGGCGCGGCCCTCGGCGTGGGCCGGGGCGAACAGCTGACCCCGGTCGAGCTCTGCGGCACCTTCCACTGGGTCTTCGCCGTCGCGGACGGCGGCCTCTCCACCCCGGCCGTCTACCGCGAGTTCGACCGGCTCACGGCGGGGATGGCAGTACCCGAGCCCGTCGCGTCCCCCGTGCTCCTGGAGGCGCTGCGGACCGGCGACACCACGGCCCTCGCCGCCGCCCTGAGCAACGGCCTCCAGCCCGCCGCGCTGTCGCTGCGGCCCTCGCTGGCCGACACCCTCGCGGCGGGCACCGGCGCGGGCGCCCTGGCCGCGCTGGTCTCGGGCTCCGGCCCGACCACCGCGTTCCTGGCCGAGGACGAGGCGTCGGCCAGGAAGATCGCGGACGCCCTGACCGCCTCCGCGACCTGCCGCACCGCCCGGATCGCGACGTCCCCGGCGCCGGGAGCGACGGTGGGTCAGCGCCCGTAGTGGTAGCGGCACGAGACGATGCGGACCTCATCCTCGGCCACGCGGTAGATGAGCCGGTGTTCGTCGCTCATCCTTCGTGACCAGTACCCGTGGAATCCGTGCCGCAGGGGCTCCGGCTTGCCGATGCCCTCGTTCCCATGGTGGATGACGTCCGTGAGCAGGGCATTGATCCGCTTGAGGACCTTGCGGTCCTGGGCCTGCCACCACACGTAGTCCTCCCACGCGGATTCTTGCCAGACGAGCTTCATTCGACGAGGTCCCGGATCGTGCCGCCACCGTGTTCGAGCTCGTCGATCGCCGCCAGGACGCGACGCGCGTTCTCGGGACTCCGGTACAGGTAGGCCGTCTCCTTCAGAGCCTGGTACTCGTCGAGCGCCACGATCACCACGGGGTCATGACCGGCACGCGTCACTATGACCTCTTCGCGGTCGTCGACGACCGCGTCGAGGGTTTCGGCGTACCTGGCCCGTGATTCGGTGTAGGTCATCGTCCGCATGGCGGCCGCCTTTCCAAGTGAAGTACAGAATCCTGTACGTATCAGGATTCCGTGGCGGCAACGCCAGTACACGGCCCCGCTCAGCCGAGCCGGACGCTCCGCTTCGCCAGCTCGAACGCCGGCAGCATCCCCGCGTGCTCCTGCGCGTCCAGCCCGCCCAGGTGCACCACCACCGGCCCGTCCGGGGTCGCGACGGCGAAGGCGCGGGCCGGGCGCGACTCCTCCATGACCTTGCTGTGGACGGTGTAACCGGCCTCGGCCACGGACAGCTTCCCGGCCGTGGACTCCGTGTACGTGATCTTCGAGGCGTTCTCGTCGGCCTTCACGAAGCCCTCCAGCGCCTGGCGCGGCGTGCCGGACTGGCCGTCGCCCTGCCAGACCCGCAGGAATCCGATGTGGCCGGCCGGCTTCGCGTCGATCTCGCAGACCATGGCGACCGGGCCCTGCCGGCTGAGCGCCGCGAATTCCGAGTCCGGCTCGTCGGGGACCACGGCCTTCGCCTTCCAGCGCTGCGCCAGGTCGAAGACGACGGGCAGCTCGCATCCGGAACCGGAGCTCCCGACCGTGCCGCCCCTGGCCGCGACCTTGTCGCCCGACCCGGGCGTGCCCGCCCCGCCGCCCGGCTTGGTGTCCGACTTCGTCCCGCCGTCGGAATCCGACGAGCAACCGGTCATCGCGACGGATGCCAGCAGCGCGACGGATGCCAGCAGGACGGGCGCCAGCCCGCGAACCGTACGTCGTGTCATGAAGTCCCCCACCCCGGTGAGACCCGGGAACCCGCCCGGATCTTGATCAATTCGGGCAAGGTACCGCAGAGATCCGGGGTGAGCGGGCGTTCGTAAGGAGCTCCGCGCCGTGGCGACTACGCTGAAGGTTCAGTGTTCTCCCTTCGAGCTGGAGCGTTTGTGGCCGTCAACCTCGTCAATGTCGAGCAGGTCAGCAAGGTGTACGGCACCCGTGCGCTGCTCGACGGTGTGTCCCTCGGTGTGTCCGAGGGGGACCGGATCGGTGTCGTCGGTCGTAACGGGGACGGCAAGACGACCCTCATCCGGATGCTCGCCAAGCTGGAGGACGCCGACACCGGCCGCGTCACCCACAACGGCGGGCTGCGCCTCGGTGTCCTCACCCAGCACGACTCCCTCGACCCGAAGGCGACGGTCCGCCACGAGGTCATCGGTGATCTGGCCGACCATGAGTGGGCGGGCAGCGCCAAGATCCGCGACGTACTGACCGGGCTGTTCGGCGGGCTCGACCTGCCGGGCTTCGAGCACGGCCTGGACACCGTCATCGCCCCGCTCTCCGGCGGTGAGCGCCGCCGGATCGCGCTCGCGAAGCTGCTCATCGCGGAACAGGACCTGATCGTCCTCGACGAGCCGACCAACCACCTCGATGTCGAGGGCATCTCCTGGCTGGCCGGCCACCTGCGCGCCCGCCGCTCCGCGCTGGTCTGCGTCACCCACGACCGCTGGTTCCTCGACCAGGTCTGCACGCGCATGTGGGACGTCCAGCGCGGCTCCGTCCACGAGTACGAGGGCGGCTACAGCGACTACGTCTTCGCCCGTGCCGAACGGGAGCGGATCGCCGCCACCGAGGAGGGCAAGCGGCAGAACCTGATGCGCAAGGAGCTGGCCTGGCTGCGGCGCGGCGCCCCCGCCCGCACGTCCAAGCCGCGCTACCGCATCGAGGCGGCCAACGAGCTGATCGCGGACGTGCCGCCGCCCCGCGACACCAGCGCGCTGATGAAGTTCGCCAACGCCCGGCTCGGCAAGACCGTCTTCGACCTGGAGGACGTGACCGTCCAGGCCGGACCCAAGACGCTGCTCACCCACCTCACCTGGCAGCTCGGCCCCGGCGACCGGATCGGCCTGGTCGGGGTCAACGGCGCGGGCAAGACCTCACTGCTGCGGGCGCTGGAACAGGCGGCCCGCACCCAGGGCGACGCGCAGCCCGCGGCCGGGAAGGTCGTCGTCGGCAAGACGGTCAAGCTGGCCTACCTCTCCCAGGAGGTCTCCGAGCTGAACCCGAACCTTCGGGTGCTCGAAGCGGTGCAGCAGGTGCGCGACCGGGTCGACCTCGGCAAGGGCCGGGAGATGACCGCGGGGCAGCTCTGCGAGCAGTTCGGCTTCACGAAGGAGAAGCAGTGGACCCCGGTCGGTGATCTGTCGGGCGGTGAGCGGCGCCGGCTCCAGATCCTGCGGCTGCTGATGGACGAGCCCAACGTCCTCTTCCTCGACGAGCCCACCAACGACCTCGACATCGAGACCCTGACCCAGCTGGAGGACCTGCTCGACGGCTGGCCCGGGTCGATGATCGTGATCTCGCACGACCGGTTCTTCGTCGAGCGGACCACGGACCGGGTGCTGGCACTGCTGGGCGACCGCTCGCTGCGGATGCTGCCGCGTGGCATCGACGAGTACCTGGAGCGCAGGCGGCAGATGGCCGCGGCCGGCACCCCCGCCGCGGTGGCGCCCACGTCGTCCTCGCAGCCCGCCGCCGCACCGGCCCCGGGCGTTTCGCCGCAGGAGGCACGCGCGGCGAAGAAGGAACTGCAGAAGGTCGAGCGCCAGCTCGACAAGATGTCGACCCGCGAGACGACGCTGCACGCCCAGATCGCCGACAACGCGACGGACTTCGAGAAGGTGGCGAAGCTCGACGCCGAGCTGCGTGAACTGGTCGCGGAGCGCGATGTGCTGGAGATGCGCTGGCTGGAACTGGCCGAGGAAGCCTGACCGCTGAGCCGCACCGGCCGCATAACCCATGCGGCCGGTGCGACTGGTGTGGTCAAAGGGACCTGTGGGGCCTGTGGGGTTTGTGGGGCAGATGGTAGAAAGAGATCTTGCCCGGCGCGGTAGCCGGACCGTGCCACACCGCAGGTGACAAAGGAACAGGGGGACGGGCCGATGAGCCAGCCGCCCGGACAGCAGCCGCCGCAGGGTGAGTTCGGAGCCCCGTACGGCCCGCCGCCCGAGACGTTCCCGCCACCGGGCCAGGGCACGGCGCAACCGTCCGGCCCGTACACGACGCCCGCACAGCCGGGCCCGTACGGGCCACCCGCACAGCCCGCGCAGCCCGTCCCGGGTTACGGACAACCGCCGCAGCCCGCACCCGGATACGGGTCCCCGCCGCAGCCCGGCCCGTACGCGCAGCCGACCCAGCCCGGTTACGGCTACCCGGGGCAGCAGCCGCCGCAGTCCGGCGGGCCCCGGGGCGGCGGGCGTTTCCGGGGCGGGGCCGGGACGATCGTCGGTGCCGTGCTCGCGGTGGCGCTGCTGGCCGGTGCCGGCATCTGGTTCGCGCTCGACGGGGACGGCGGGAGCGGGAAGCCCACGGCCGGACCCGGGCACAGCTCGGGGCAGCCGGACACCTCGTCCTCCCCCTCGCCCGCGCCGACCGGGACCGGGGGCCACGACACGATCAGCCCCGCCGCGGAGGCCGCCGCCGTCAACGCCGAGCGGGGGCCCGGCGAGGCGAAGATGCTCTGGCTCCAGAAGGGCGGCGTCGATCTGCCCGAGGGCGGCGAGGACGTGTACGGCCCGTGGTTCTCCGGCGACACCGTCGTCACGGCGATGTACCGCACCGTCACCGGCTACGACACCACGGACGGCTCGCTCAAGTGGAGCCTGCGGCTGGCCACCAACACGTGCGCGGCCCCGTCGCAGCCCACCGCCGACGGCAAGATCGTCCTGGGCGTCAAGCGCACCACCTCGGGTGACTCGGAGTGCAACGGCCTCCAGATGGTCGACCTCACGACGGGCAAGGCCGGCTGGCACAAGACGTACGTCCGCCAGGGCGCCTGGGACGGGCTCTCCGAACTCAGCATGTCCACCAACGGCGGCACCGTGACCGTGGGGCGCACCTCCAGGTCCGACGCCTTCCGGGTCAGCGACGGAAAGGTGGTGTTCGGGAAGCTGCCGGGCAACTGCCAGCCGTTCGGGTTCGCCAGTGGCGAGGTGGCCCTCGCCGCGGCCAGCTGCCAGACCGCGGCCGACGACCACAAGGAACACCAGATACAGCGGATCGACCCCGCCACCGGCAAGCGGCTGTGGACGTACAAGGTCAAGAAGGGCTGGCAGGTCGCGCAGATCTACTCCGCCGACCCCATCGTGATCTCGCTCAAGCAGTCGGACAAGTGGGGCATCCTCGTCCTCAACGCCGACGGCACCTACCGCACCCAGCTCGCCGGCGGACCGGGCGACTACGCGGTCTCGTGCGACGCGGACCTGATCGTCCAGGGCCCCAACCTCGACAACTGCCTCGGGGTGGCCGCCGACGCGAACACCTTCTACATGGCGACCAAGGCCGTGGACCTCAAGACCGGTGACGGCAACAAGGTCGCCGCCTTCGACCTGACCACCGGCAAGCACAAGTGGTCGGTCGACTCGCCGGCCCGGCAGTCCCTCACCCCGCTGCGGACGGAGGGCGGCAAGCTGTTCATGTATCTCGGGGCCGCCAAGAACAAGGGGGGCGGCATCGTCTCCGTACCGAGTACCGGCGGTACTTGGAGCCCGGTGCTGCGGCATCCGGTGTCCGGCGTCCCCACCGAGCGCGGCTTCTCCCTCTCGCGCATCACCTACGTGGGCGGGCGCTCCTACCTCACGCAAGCGAGGATCAGCGGTATCGAGGACGGGGACGAGATCGAGGAGCGGTCGATGGTCGCCTTCGGGAACTGACGGGCCGTAGGCGTAACGGCAGCATCACGGGCCGGTTCTCCCTTGGGAACAGGGGTGGACCGAACCGGAGCCCGTGGTGGGGCGGGTGGTACAAAGAAGCCCCGCTCGACTGTCGTAACACTGCGGGATCCATGCCCGATTCGCTCCATTTCACTGGGGATTCAGGGGGTCTAGGCCGACTCCCGGAGCCCCGGTGGAATCGCGGGGGAGTCCGGAACGGGCACCGGACCGCACGAAGGGGGACGCGCTGATGACCCAGCCGCCCAGCCAGCAACCGCCGCAGGGAGGCTTCGGCGCTCCGCAGGAGCCGTCGCAGGGGGTCCCGCAGCCGCCCCAGGGCCCGCCGCAGACGCCGCCG
>CBRG010000067.1 GCA_000470535.1 Streptomyces sp. AW19M42 | reverse complement strand
CTGCGCGCCGAACGGGCCGAGATCGCCGGTGCGCCCGAGCGCCTCCCGGAGCCGGAGGCGGACGCCCCGCGCCGCGCGCTGCCCGCCCTGCGCGAGGCCTACCGGGCGGCGTCCCAGCTCTACGAGAAGGTGGGAGTCGGCGCGGACCTGCGCGCCGAACAGGCCCGCGCGGAGAGCGACGAGAGTGCCGCACTGGCCGAGCTGGACCGGCTCACCAATAAGGTCCGCACCCGGGCCGCCCAGCTCCTGGAAGGAACGGACGGCGCCGACGGCCCGTCCCGGCAGGCGGCCGCCGCCCGTGCCGAGTCCCTGGTCCAGCTCCTGGAGACCCGTGCCTCGGCCGCCAGTGAGCAACTCGGCAGGCTGCGCGGCGAGGCCGAGCGGCTCCCCCCCGCCGACGGCGAGACCCGCCACACCGAACTCCCCGAAGCGCAGGTCCCCGCCGACGCCGAACAGGCCCAGACCCTCCTGCGCACCGCCACGGCCGAACTGGCCTCCGCCACCGCGTCCCTGGAGACCGCCAGGGCCGCCCACGCCGAGCTGCTGCACGCCCATCGCACCGCCGAGGACTCCGCAGGCGGCTTCGACGAGACCGCCGCCCTGCTGAGCGACCTCCTCAGGGACCACGGCGACGACGAGCCCGAGACCCCCGAGCCGTACCCCGGCAGTCTCGAAGAGGCCCGGCAGTCCGCCGCGGAGGGCCGCCGTTCACTGCGCGGCTGCGCCGCCGACCTGTCCACCGCGGAAGCGGCCGTCCGGGAGGCGAGCGACGTACTGGTCCGGCACGCCAACTCCACCCGCTACGAACAGGTCCGCACCCCGGCCCGCCAGCAGATCCGTGAACTCCCCGCCGCCGCACTGCCCGAACACGCGGAGAAGTGGGCCATCGCCTTCGCCCCCCGGCTGCGGGTGCTCACCGACGAACTGACCCAGCTGGAACGCAACCGGGACTCCATCGTCGACCGGCTGCGCGGTCTGGTGGATTCCGCACTCACCACCCTCCGCTCTGCCCAGCGCCTCTCCCGGCTGCCCGAGGGGCTGGGGGAGTGGTCCGGCCAGGAGTTCCTCCGGATCCGCTTCGAGGAGCCCGACCAGGCCACCCTGACCGAACGGCTCGGCGAGGTCATCGACGAGGCCACCAAGGCGGCCCTGAAGAAGAACTCCGACCTGCGCCGGGACGGCATGTCCCTGCTGCTGCGCGGCGTGCAGGCGGCCCTGGAACCCAAGGGCATCGCGGTGGAGATCCTCAAGCCGGACGCGGTGCTGCGCGCCGAGCGCGTACCCGTCGGGCAGATGGGCGACGTCTTCTCCGGCGGTCAGCTGCTGACCGCCGCCATCGCGCTGTACTGCACGATGGCCGCGCTGCGCAGCAACGACCGGGGTCGCGACCGGCACCAGCACCACCACGCGGGCACGCTCTTCCTCGACAACCCCATCGGTCGCGCCAACGCCACCTACCTGCTGGAGCTACAGCGAGCGGTTTCGGACGCGCTCGGTGTCCAACTGCTGTACACCACCGGCCTGTTCGATACGACGGCACTCGCCGAGTTCCCGCTGGTGATCAGGTTGCGCAACGACGCGGACCTGCGGGCCGGGCTGAAGTACATCAGCGTCGAGGAGCATCTGCGTCCCGGGCTGCCGCAGCAGGATCCCGGCGCCGAGACGGTGCACGGAGAGATCACCGCCACCCGCATGTTCAAGCGCACCGCGGCGACGCCCGAAGTGCCCCCGGCCCGGACCGGGGCTGAAGGCGGCGAAGTCACCGATTGAGCCGGCCGGTGCGGGCCACCGGCCGGCGGCCCGCACCGGCGGCACCCGCCCGTGCGGCCGTCCCGGCGGGTTCAGGCCCGGGACAGCCTGCGGTCCGCGGAGCGGCGGCCTATCCGCGTACCGTCCCGTTGCCCGGCCCGGGCGGCCCGCCTCGCTCTGCGCCGCTCGCGGCGCAGCCGCCGGGCGGAACTGCTCGGCATCGAGACCACCCCGTTGCGCTGGCTCCACACCTGGCGGGTGACCCACACATCCAGCACCGACCAGGTAGCCGCCACCGTGCTCGCCACGCTGCTCAGCACCATCGGGAAGGCCAGCCAGGACCCTGCCAGCGTGGACAGGAAGGCCACCATCGCCTGGATGATCGTCAGCGACATGATCAGAACGGCCCGTACGGCCGCCGTGCGTACCGGGTCGGGCATCCGCCGCCGCAGCGCCGGCTCCTCGACCCAGAGCGGCTGCCGCGGAATCTCCGGCCGGCTCCGCGCCGACTGCCTCGCGTCATGACGCTCCTGCGTGTCCAAGGACTTTCAACTCCCCACCAGTGTCCGACTTCAGGGTTGCTGCCCGGCATGGGTGGTTTCTACGCGGGCGGTCCGCTC
The DNA here is from genome assembly GCA_000470535.1 of Streptomyces sp. AW19M42. Lineage (GTDB taxonomy): Bacteria > Actinomycetota > Actinomycetes > Streptomycetales > Streptomycetaceae > Streptomyces. Next base: position 16,782 of record CBRG010000067.1, on the reverse strand, counting down.
TCTCTTGCCGAATACGCCCCTGCAGTCCCCCTACCCCCGTACAGACAGACGAGTACCCGGCTCTGAAGATTCCACCGAACCATCACGGAACGAAGAATTCCAGCCAACTGGCAGGGAGAGGAATGTGGGGCTCTGGCTGGTCCCTTCTTTGGCCTTCACGAATTCCATCTCCTGGGATACCGGGACAACTCATGGTCAACTCCTAGTAAGGCGGCCGAAAATCGCCCGGACATGCCTTCGAGTTGTCTGGGCGTCGGTAGTAGGCTCGCGCCGTTTGTTGACGGAACACCATCACCGCCCTGCGGGGTCGAGCTGGGGGAGGCCATGCGCTTTCGCGGGAAGTCCATCCGCAGGAAGATCGTGGCCTTGCTGCTGGTGCCGCTCGTCTCCCTCACCGCGCTATGGGGCTTCGCCACCTATCTGACCGGCCGCGAGGCCGGCCAGCTGATGAGCGCGAGCACCGTGGTCGAGAAGATCGGCCACCCCCTGGAGGACACCGTCCGGGCCGTCCAGAACGAGCGCCGGCAGACCCTCGTCTACCTCGCGGACCCGCGCGCCTCCGACGCCCTGCCGGTCCTGCGCCGCCAGCGGGCCGCCACCGACCGGGTCGTGGACCAGGTCAACAGCAGCGCGCGGCAGAAGGACATCCGCGACGCGCTGCGCCCCGATGCCGAGACCCAGCTCAGCTCGATCCTGGGCGCCGTCGAGGGGCTGCGGTCGCTGCGCGACTCCGTCGACAGGCGCAGCATCGGCCGGGCCAAGGCGATGGAGTACTACAACGGCCTCATCGACCCCTGCTACCGCTTCCTGACCGGCCTCCACGTCATGGAGAACGTGTCGATGGACAAGCAGGTACGTGCCCTGGCCGGAATCTCGCGGGCCCGGGAGATGCTCTCCCAGGAAGACGCGCTCGCGGCGTCGGGGCTCCTCGCCGGACGGCTGACGTCCACCGAACTCCGTCAGATCTCCGACCTCATCGCCAAGCGCGGCCTGCTGTACGAGGTCAACCTCGATGCGCTCCCCGCCTCCGAGCGCCGCCGCGTCGAGCAGTACTGGGCGAGCCCGGACAGCGAGCCCCTGCGCTCCGCGGAGGACAAGCTCATCGCCCAGGGGCCCACCCACGATCCCCGTGAGGTGGACGCCGCCCGCTGGCAGGAGGTGGCTCCGCCGGTCCTGGACCGGCTGGCCAACGACTCGACCGAGATGAACAACCGCTTCCAGGACCGCGGCAGGCCGGAAGGCTACGGCGTCCTGATCAAGGCGGGCGTCGCCGGCGTCCTGGGGTTCCTGGCCCTGCTCGTCTCGGTCTTCGTCTCCGTGCGCATCGGCCGCGAACTCGTCCGCGACCTCTCCCGTCTGCGCAAGGACGCCCACGAGGTCTCCGGAGTGCGTCTGCCGAGTGTGATGCGCCGTCTCGCCGCGGGGGAGCACATCGACGTCGAGACCGAGTCCCCGCACCTCAACTACGAACGTGATGAGATCGGCCAGGTCGGACAGGCCCTCAACATTCTGCAGCGTGCCGCCGTCGAGGCCGCCGTCAGGCAGGCGGACATGCGCCGCGGTGTGTCCGAGGTGTTCGTCAACCTCGCCCGCCGCAACCAGGTGCTGCTGCACCGTCAGCTGACGCTCCTGGACACGATGGAGCGTCGAACCGAGAACACCGAGGAGCTCGCGGACCTGTTCCGCCTCGACCACCTCACCACGCGCATGCGACGCCACGCCGAGGGCCTGGTGATCCTCTCGGGAGCCGCCCCCTCACGGCAGTGGCGCAAGCCCATCCAGCTGATGGACGTGGTGCGCGCCGCGGTGGCCGAGGTGGAGGACTACGAACGGATCGAGGTCCGCAGACTGCCGAGGATCGGAGTGGGCGGACCGGCCGTCGCCGACCTCACCCACCTGATCGCCGAGCTCCTGGAGAACGCCACGGTGTTCTCGCCCCCGCACACGGCGGTCCAGGTGCACGGCGAGCGCGTCGCCAACGGCTTCACCCTCGAAATCCACGACCGAGGGCTCGGCATGCCCCCTGAGCTCCTTCTGGACGCCAACCTCCGGCTCGCGGAGACACCCGAGTTCGAGCTGTCCGACACCGACCGCCTCGGCCTCTTCGTGGTCAGCCGGCTGGCCCAGCGGCAGAACGTCCGCGTCTCGCTCCAGACCTCCCCCTACGGGGGTACGACCGCGGTCGTCTTCATCCCGTCCGCGCTGCTCACCGACGCACCGGAGGCCCACGGCACCGGGTTCCGCCTCGACCGCAGGTCCGAGAAGGCCATCGCCAGCAGCAGACCGGGCTCCGACGCGGCAGGCAGCGGCGCGGGCCGGGGCAGGGGCGGCAGCGAGAACGGCGACGCGTTCGAGCGCCCCGACGGTGACCGTCCACGGGGCGGCAGGACCGGTGGCCTCTCACCGGTGCCCACCGGCCTGGCGGATCCGGCGCCGCTGGACGGACCCGTCGAGCTCGAAGGCCCGCTCGACTTCAGCCGCGACCCGGTGCTCGAAGCCGTCGCCGGCCCCGGGCTCGACCCGCTGCTGGACGGGGTGTCCGACCTTGAGGACACCGAGAGCGAGCGCGGCGGCATCTTCCGGGCCCGCGAGCTCCGGCGCGACGGCGACCGCGACCAGCACCAGCAGGCCGCCGACCAGATCGCGGACCCCGACGGGGTTCGGGAACTGCGGCCGGACGGCGTCAGGCCGCTTCCCCGCCGCAAGCCGCCGACCCTGGTCACCGACCGGGGCCGCCGGATCGACGAGGCGGGCCGGGCCCACCCCACGGCCACCGACCCGGAGGCCGGCACACGCCCGGCGTCCGGACCCGTCCGCTCCGCCGACCGGGGCCGGACCGCGGAGACCCGGCAGAACAACGGCTTCCGCCCCCGCACCGAGCACGCCACGCCTCCGGCAGCCACGCCTCCGGTGCCGGCGCCCCGTTCAGCGTCACCCGCCCGGGCCGCCGCGCCCGGTTCCGGAACGGTCGGCGGGCTGCCCCGCAGGGTCCGCCAGGCCAGTCTCGCCCCGCAGCTCCGCGAGGGATCCGCGGGGCGCACCGCGGAGCCGGACCCGGTGGAGAGCGTGGAGGACATCGAGCGCGACGCCGATGAGGTGCGCAGCCGCATGGCGTCGCTCCAGCGCGGCTGGCAGCGCGGCCGCCAGCAGAACGCCGAGGACGTGACCGGCCCCGGCGACACAGCACAAGGAACCACTCCGGGAGGGGACGGTCCGTGACCGCACCGAACGCCGCAGCACTCAACTCAGCACCCCAGGGGTCCGGCGAACTCAACTGGCTCCTCGATGAACTCGTCGAACGGGTCGCCAGCATCCGCAAGGCGCTGGTGCTCTCCAGCGACGGACTCCCCACCGGCGCGTCCAAGGACCTGACGAGGGAGGACGGCGAACACCTGGCGGCCGTGGCCTCCGGGTTCCACAGCCTCGCCAAGGGAGTCGGACGGCACTTCGACGCCGGCCGGGTCCGCCAGACCGTCGTCGAACTCGACGAGGCGTTCCTGTTCGTCACGGCGGCCGGTGACGGCAGCTGTCTGGCCGTGCTCGCCGACTCCGACTCGGACGTCGGGCAGGTGGCGTACGAGATGACGCTGATGGTCAAGCGTGTCGGCGCCCACCTGGCCAACTCTCCCCGGACGACCGGTCTGACCTCCGGAGGATGAGTGGATGGCATGAGCGCGGACCCCTCCCGTTCCCCGGCCGCCCCCGGCGGTCCGCAGTCCTCGCGCTGGTACGACGCAGACGCGGGGCCGGTCGTCCGTCCGTACGCGATGACGCGGGGACGTACCAGCAGCGCGTCCCGTCATCGTCTCGACCTGATCGCGATCGTCGTCCCCGAACCCGCGGCCGACGATCCCGGCCGGGACCAGATGCTCTCCCCGGAACACGTGGAGATCGTCGAACTGTGCAGCGGCATGCCCCAGTCGATCGCCGAGCTCTCGGCCGGTCTGGACCTCCCCGTCGGGGTGGTCCGGGTACTGGTCGGTGATCTCGTCGAGGACGAGCTGGTGCATGTGACCCGTCCCGTTCCGCCGGCCGAGCTGCCGGACGTGAACATTCTTCGCGAGGTGATCAATGGCCTTCGGGCGCTCTAGCCGCAGCAGGCGGCCCGTGGAGCCCGTTACCCTGAAAATCCTGGTGGCGGGCGGCTTCGGAGTGGGCAAGACGACCATGGTGGGAGCGGTCAGTGAGATCAGGCCGCTGCGTACGGAGGAGAGGCTGACCGAGGCGGGACGCCCGGTGGACGACCTGGCGGGGGTCGAGGCGAAGACCACCACGACGGTGGCGATGGACTTCGGACGGATCACGCTCCGCGAGGACCTGGTGCTGTATCTCTTCGGCACCCCGGGGCAGGACCGGTTCTGGTTCCTCTGGGACGAACTCGCCCAGGGCGCGCTGGGCGCGGTCGTCCTCGCGGACACCCGGCGCCTGGAGGACTCCTTCGCGGCGGTCGACTACTTCGAGCGCCGGGAGATCCCCTTCGCCGTCGCCGTCAACTGCTTCGAGGGAGCAGACCGGTTCCCCACCGAGACGGTGCGGGCGGCGCTCGACCTGGATCCGGAGGTACCGCTCCTCCTGTGCGACGCGCGGGACCGCTCGTCCGTCCGGGACGTGCTGGTGGCCGTCGTCGAACACGCGCTGGCCCGCGTCGACGCGCTCCGCGAACCGGCCACGACGTAAGGGGCCGGCACCGGCAGCCGGAACGCGGCACGTACCCCTGCCGACAGGGGGTATGTGCCGCGCGCCGTGCGTCCGGCCCGTCAGCGGACCGCGACGACCGCGGAGCCGTGGCCGAACAGTCCCTGGTTCGCGGTGATCCCGGCGCGCGCCCCCGGGACCTGGCGGTCTCCCGCCGTGCCGCGCAACTGCCAGGTCAGCTCGCAGACCTGGGCGATCGCCTGCGCGGGCACGGCCTCACCGAAGGACGCCAGACCGCCGCTCGGGTTCACCGGGACACGCCCGCCGAGCGACGTCGCCCCCGTACGGAGGAGCGCCGCGCCGTCACCCGGAGGGCACAGCCCGATGTCCTCGTACCACTCCAGTTCCAGCGCCGTGGACAGGTCGTACACCTCGGCCAGGGAGAGGTCGCGGGGCCCGATCCCGGCCTCCTCGTACGCCGCACGTGCGACCGAGGCACGGAACCCCTGCGCCGCGGGCTCCACTGCGACCGCCGAATCCGTGGCGATGTCCGGCAGATCGAGCACCGCCTTCGGATACGTCGGCGTCACGGTCGAGACGGCACGGATCCGGACCGGGTCTGCGGCCCCGTGCCGCCGGGCGAACTCCATGCTGGACAGCACCAGCGCCGCCGCCCCGTCCGAGGTGGCACAGATGTCGAGCAACCGCAGCGGATCGGCGACCACCCCGGACGCCGCGACCTGCTCGGCGGTCACGGGCGCCCGGTACCGGGCGTTACGGTTCAGGGCGCCGGCCGCCGCGTTCTTCACCTTGACCAGCGCGAAGTCCTCCGGGGTGTCCCCGTGCACCGCCATCCGGCGACGGGCGTACAGGGCGAAGTACGCGGGGTTCGTGGCGCCGAGCACCCGGAACCGCAGCCAGTCCGGATCGTCCGGCCGCTCGCCGCCCGCCGGGGCGAAGAACCCCTTGGGCGCCGCGTCCGCCCCCACCACGAGCACCACGTCCGCCAGGCCGGCCAGGATCTGTGCCCTGGCGGTGCTGACGGCCTGGGCCCCGGACGCGCAGGCCGCGTACACGCTGGTGACCCGGGCACCCTGCCAGCCCAGCGCCTGCGCGAACGTCGCCCCGGCCACGTACCCCGGATATCCGCCGCGCACGGTGTCCGCGCCGACCACGGACTGCACGTCCGGCCAGTCGACACCCGCGTCCGCGAGAGCCGCGCGGGCGGCCACCCTGCCGTAGGCGACGAAGCTGCGCCCCCACTTGCCCCAGGGATGCATCCCGGCGCCGAGGACGGCCACGTCCCCGCTCATCGCGCACCGCCCCCGGAGCCGGTGTCCACCGGCCGCCAGTGCCAGGTCGTCCACTCCGTGCCGTCGTCGTCCCCGCCGGCGCCGGTATCCGGACCCAGCACCCCCGGCACGACCTCGACCGTCATCCCGACCGTGAGATCCGCGACACCGACCCCCGGCGCGGCCTGCCCGAGCACCACCATCCGCTCGGCGGCCAGCTCCACGGCCACCAGGGTGTACGGCTCCCAGGGCACGTCCGGGTCGGAGAGATAAGGGGGCGGCGGCCGGTAGCGGCCGTCGGTGTACGACCAGACCGTGCCGTGGCGCGACAGCGGGACCTCGACCGGCTCGCCGCCCGTACAGCCCGGGTTGCGGCAGAATTCGTCCTGGCGGGGGAAGAAGACCGACGAGCAGAGCGGGCAGCGGGTGCCCAGCAGCCGGAATTCCTCCTCTGCGCCGTCCTCGGTGAACCACCCGGCCACCACGGGTATGCGTTTGCGCGGCAAAGGCCCTCCCCAGCACTGAATCTGACGGGACGTCAGAAGTGTGCCACGGTCAGCTGTTGTCGGCGAGCCACTTGGCGGCGGTCTCCGCGAGCTCCCGGTCCCGGCCGGCCAGCATCATCCGGATCATCTGCACGTCGCCGCGCAACGACCAGGCCGGATGCCCGAAGGAGGCCGGATTGTTCTTCTCGATCAGGAAATGGGCGGGCCAGGCGGTCCCGTACCCGATCAGCGGCAGCGCCGCCGCGTACCGTTTGCGGCCGCGCGCCAGTCCGTAGGCGGTGATCGCGAGGCCGGTCAGGGTGCCGGTCAGATGGACCCAGCGGGTCGCGGCCCTGGAGTGCATCGCGACGTAATAGGGCCAGAATTCCTCGTACGAATCGAACGTCTGCTGTGACATACGGGCACGGTAGTGGTTGGAACGGCAACCGGATAAGGCCGGTGTGCGTCCGAGAAGAAGAACGGGCGGCTGGAACCCACGGGGGTGGTCCCAGTCGCCCGCTCGTCTCTCCCGGTCTCAGTGGCCTGCGACGGACCGCCGGGCCACCGGGAAGTCGAAGTAGGTGTCCGGGAACAGCTCAGGCGTAAAGGTGTAGTGCCACCATTCCTCGGCCAGATTGACGAATCCGGCGTCGGTGAGCGTCCTCTTCAGGAACTGCCGGTTGGCGCGCTGCACTCCCTGGATCCGCGGATCGTCCGTGTGCGAGAGCGTGTCGAAGCAGTCGAATCCGGTGCCCATGTCGACCGAGTTGTCCGGGAAACGCTCGGCCTGCGGCGCGTAGCAGGGCACCAGCCGCTGACCCGGCCGGTACGGGGCGGTGGGCCGGGCAGGCAGCCTCACCAGCGTCAGGTCCACGGTGCTGCCGCGACTGTGTCCGGACTTCTCCGCGATGTAACCGTCGGCGAACAGCCGGGTCTTGTCGACCCGCGGGTAGAACTCGCCCTTCATGGTCTCGTCGTCCAGATCCTTCGCCCACCGTACGAAGTGGTCGACGGCCCGCTGGGGGCGGTAACAGTCGTACACCTTCAGCGAGTAGCCCTGGCGCAGCAGCCGGAGCTGGGCCCGGTGCAGTGCCTGGGCGGCGGGCCGGGTCAGGATGCAGAGGGGATCGCGATAACCGTCCACGGGTTCGCCCATGAAGTCGTGCCCGGTGGGGTAACGCATCTCCTGGATGATCGTGGGATCGACCGCGCGCAGCGAGACGAACTCCGCGGGAGCCTTCGGCTCGGGCTTCGCCTGCGCCACCGGGGCGGCGGCGGTGACGGCGAGCAGGGTGGCGGCAGTAGCTGCCAGGACACGGAAGGCGGAAGCAAGACCTGTCATGAGCACATCGTCCACCAGTCCGGCCGTGCCGGTCAGGAGATCGGATACAGTCCGCGCGTGTCCGTGACAACGAGGAATCCCGACAAGCCCGACAAGCCCGTGAAGGACTCCCACTGCGGCAGCTGCGGAGCCCCGTACACCGCCCTCGCGTCCCCCGACGCCTGGCCCCGCACCTGCACCGTCTGCGGCGCCACCGCCTACCGCAACCCCCTCCCGGTCGCCGTCGCGCTGCTCCCGGTCACCGGGCGGACCGGCACCGGAGTGGTCGTCATCACCCGCACCATCGAACCCTGCCTCGGCGGGCGCGCCCTCCCCGGCGGCTTCATCGACCACGCGGAGGACTGGAAACACGCGGTCGTCCGCGAACTCCGCGAGGAGACCGGCATCGAGGCCCACCGCGACGACGTCCGGCTGGCCGACGCCCTCAGCTCACCGGACGGCCACCTGGTCCTGTTCGGCCTGCTCCCGACGCGGCCGGCCACCACCCTGCCCGCGTCCGCACCCACCGAGGAGACCTCCGGATACGACATCCTGCGCGCCCCGGAAGAGCTCGCCTTCCCCCTCCATACGGAGGCCGTCCGCTCCTGGTTCGCCGGCCGGTACCGCTGAGCCCGCTCACAGCCCCCGCACCCGCACCGGGCAGTCCACCAGCCCCTCTGCGCCGTCCCGCTCCACCACGACCCGCCCGCCCACCAGCCGGGTCGTGTACCGCTCGACCACCGCCTCCTGCCAGCCGTCCCCCGGGTCACGGACCACAGAGCCGCCACCGCCACGCCCCTCCACCGGAGCCCACACCTCCAGCTCCAGCTTGCCGTCCGCACCCCGCACCGGAATCACAGAGCCGGCCCGCGCCAGCACCGGCACCCGCGACAGCGGCGCCTCGACCACCACCCGGCCCGGCCCCTCGTGCACCGCACCGCTCACCGTGTCGTACCAGCGCCCCGGCGGCAGCCGCACCGCCCGCTCACCGACCCCCGGCCCCAGCACCGGAGCCACCAGCAGCGCGTCCCCCAGCAGGAACGCGTCCTCGCACTCCCGCAGCCCCCGGTCGCCGGGGGAGCCCCACCACAACGGACGCACATACGGCGCACCCGTCAGCCGGGCCAGCCGCGCCAGCGTCACCCAGTACGGACGCAGCCGCTCCCGCTCCACCATCACCTCCCGCGCGGCTTCGAGCACCCGCGGCCCGAACTCCCACGGCTCCCGGCGTCCCGCGCCGATCGCCGCGTGCGTACGGAACAACGGCAGATACGCCCCCAGCTGGAACCACCGCAGATACATCTCCGGCGACGGGGACCCGTCGAAACCGCCGACATCCGGGCCCGAGTACGGCACCCCGCACAGCCCGAGACCCAGCACCAGCGACAGCGAGGCCCGCAACCCCGGCCAACCCGTCGACACATCACCGGACCAGGTGCCTCCGTAGCGCTGCATCCCCGCCCAGCCGGAACGCGAGAACAGGAACGGCCGCTCGTCCGGACGCAGCCGGGCGAGCCCCTCGTACCCGGCACGCGCCATCGTCAGGCCGTACACGTTGTGCGCCTCACGGTGATCACCGCCACGGCCCTCCAACACGTGCCGCGCCGAACGCGGCAGCGTCGGGTCACCGAACGCCGCGAACGACACCGGCTCGTTCATGTCGTGCCAGACACCGGAGAAACCCTGCGCCAGCCGCTCCGCGTAGAGACCGCCCCACCACTCGCGCACCCCCGGATCGGTGAAGTCCGGATACACGCACTCACCCGGCCACACCTCCCCGCGCACGATCCGCCCACCGGCGTCCCGCACGAACGCACCCGAGTCGCCCACCGCCCGGCCGGCGTCGAACAACGCGTCACCCGGCGCGGCGGGCACCGCCGGGTCCACGATCGACACCAGCCGCACCCCGTCCGCGCGCAACTCCTCGGCCAGCCCCGGAAGATCGGGGAACCGCTCCTGATCCACCGTGAACACCCGGTGCGCGTCGTAGTGATCGATGTCCAGATGCAGCACGGACAGCGGCAGCTCCCGCTTCCGGTACTCCGACACGATCCGCCGCACCTCCCGCCCGCTCCCGAAACCCCAGCGGGCGTGCTGCGGACCCAGCGCCCAGGACGGCGGCAGCGCCGGCGCGCCCGTCAGGGCCGTCCAGCCCTGAAGCACCCGGGCCGGCGTGCCCGCCACCACCCAGCAGCGCAGCGGCCCGCCCTCCATCCGCACCTCCGACATCCCGGGACGGTCATGACCGGAACCGGCGCCCTCCTCCCCCTCGCGCAGCGTCACCCGCCCCGCCCAGGAGTTGTCGTGGAACGCCAGATGCGTACCCGCGTCCGAGACCACCAGCTGAACCGGCATCGTCACGTACAGCGGATCGTCGCCGGGCCCGAACCGGCCGCCCGGATCGGTGTTCCACAGCCCGTACTCCCCGTCCCTCAGCCGCGGACCGGCCGCCCGCCCGCCGAGCCCGAAGAACCGCGCGTCCGCCGGTACCTCCGACCGCTGCACCCACCGCGCGGACCCGCCCGCCACCGGCTCCCACCACCTCGGCGGCAGCTCACGACGGAGCACCACGCCACCGGGGGTCCGCAGCTCCACCGCCCCGTGCCGGGACACCGCGACGGTCAGCCGCTCCGACACCACCTGCCACCCGCCGTCCTTGTCCGGCTCCAGAACGGCCCGCGGATCGGCGTCCGGAGCCGGCCCCGGCAGCGCGTACGAGGGCAGCGGCTCCGCCCCGTCCCACCCCCAGAAGACCGCACCCCCGACCGCGACCCGGACGTTCAGCTCCGACCGCGCGAACCGCACCACGCCCCCGCCGGGCCCCGGATCCGCCCCCACCACGGGCCCCGGCACCCGAGCCCGCTCCGGCCCGCGCGGCGGCAGCGCCCGCGCGTCCAGCCGTGAGCGCCGCCACGCCGAGCGCACCGCACGCAGCCCCTGTTTCGAACCCACCGACTTCACCGAGCGCACCAGGTCACGACCGTTCATGCGGCACACCCTGCCATCCGGCGCGACGGCAGCGGGTTCTGTTCAACTTCCGTTCACTCACGGACCGGACGCGGCGGAGCGTGCCCGGACCACATATGCGGACACGCGATCATGGGCGGGCGGCCCTGGTGCGAAGGACGATCACATGGCATCGTCCGTGAAAGCCGCCTCACGCGCACACCCCAGCACGTGCGCGCGACCACGCCGACCCGCGTACCCGGACAGCCAGGAGCCGACCCATGACCTCAGCAGCCGACGAAGCCCCCCTCTGGCAGCCCGGCCCGGACCGCATCGCGACCGCGGCCGTCACGCGCTTCCAGAACTGGGCGGCAGAGCGCCACGGAGCACCGGCCGACGGCGGATACCCAGCGCTGCACCGCTGGTCGGTCGACGAGCTGGACAGCTTCTGGCAGGCCGTCGCTGAATGGTTCGACGTACGGTTCTCCACCCCGTACGAGACCGTCATCGGGGACCGCTCCATGCCCGGCGCCCAGTGGTTCCCCGGCGCCACCCTCAACTACGCCGAGCACGCGCTGCGCGCCGCGGAGGACACCCTGCGCGCCGAAGCGCCCGCACTGCTCCACGTGGACGAGACCCACACCCAGACCCCCACCTCCTGGTCCGAGCTCCGCCGCCGGGTCGGCTCGCTCGCCGCCGAACTCCGCGCACTCGGCGTCAACCGCGGCGACCGCGTCAGCGGCTACCTCCCCAACATCCCCGAGGCGGTCGTCGCCTTCCTCGCCACCGCGGCCGTCGGAGCCGTCTGGACCTCCTGCGCCCCCGACTTCGGCGCCCGCAGCGTCCTCGACCGCTTCCAGCAGGTCGAACCCGTCGTCCTGTTCACCGTCGACGGCTACCGCTACGGCGGCAAGGAACACCACCGCGCCGACACCGTCGCGGAGCTGCGTCGCGAACTCCCCACCCTGCGCGCCGTCGTCCACATCCCACTGCTGGGCACCGACGCGCCGGACGGCGCCCTCGAATGGTCCGCCCTCACCGCCGCGGACACCGAACCCGTCTTCGAGCAGGTCCCCTTCGACCACCCGCTGTGGGTGCTCTACTCCTCCGGCACCACCGGCCTCCCCAAGGCCATCGTCCAGTCCCAGGGAGGCATCCTGCTCGAACACTTCAAGCAGATCGGCCTGCACTGCGACCTCGGCCCGGAGGACCGCTTCTTCTGGTACACCTCCACCGGCTGGATGATGTGGAACTTCCTCGTCTCCGGCCTCCTCACCGGCACCACTCTGGTGCTGTACGACGGAAGCCCCGGCTACCCGGACGTCAGCGCCCAGTGGCGCGTGGCCGAACAGACGGGCGCCACGCTCTTCGGCACCTCCGCCGCCTACGTCATGGCCTGCCGCAAGGCCGGCATCCACCCGGGGCGCGACTTCGACCTCTCCCGTGTCCAGTGCGTCGCCACCACCGGCTCCCCGCTCCCGCCCGACGGCTTCCGCTGGCTACACGACGAAGTGGCCGACGACCTGTGGATCGCGTCGGTCAGCGGTGGCACCGACGTCTGCAGCTGCTTCGCCGGAGCGGTCCCCACCCTCCCCGTCCACATCGGCGAGCTCCAGGCGCCCAGTCTCGGTACGGACCTCCAGTCCTGGGACGCGGCGGGCGAACCGGTCATCGGTGAGGTCGGAGAGCTCGTCGTCACCAAGCCCATGCCGTCCATGCCGATCCACTTCTGGAACGACCCCGACGGCAGCCGCTACCACGACAGCTACTTCGACGTGTACCCCGGAGTCTGGCGCCACGGGGACTGGATCACGATCACCGAGCGCGGCTCCGTCGTCATCCACGGCCGCTCCGACTCCACCCTCAACCGTCAGGGCGTCCGCATGGGCTCCGCCGACATCTACGAAGCGGTCGAACGGCTCCCGCAGATCCGCGAATCGCTCGTCATCGGACTGGAGGAACCGGACGGCGGGTACTGGATGCCGCTCTTCGTTCACCTCGCCGAGGGCGCCACCCTCGACGACGAACTGCGCGCCGCGATCAAGCACACCATCCGCGAGAACGTCTCGCCGCGCCACGTCCCGGACGAGGTCATCGAGGTCCCCGGCATCCCGCACACCCTCACCGGCAAGCGCATCGAGGTTCCGGTCAAACGCCTGCTCCAGGGAACGGCCCTGGCCAAGGCCGTCAACCCCGGCTCGATCGACAATCTGGAACTCCTCCACTTCTACGAGGAGCTGGCGCGCGAGCGCCGCTGACAGACGCCACTGTCAGTGCCCGTGATTACTCTGAGTGAGTAATGTTCGACAGCGCACTGGGGGAATCATGGCGCAGACCGGAAACAAGCCCGCCGACAAAAGGCCGACCAGGAAGAAGCAGGCGGGGAACAGGCGGACCACGCCCGACGGCCGGGCCGGCATCACCATGCGACGTTCGCTGCGCCGCGAAGCACCCAGCACCATCGGCCTCCTGGCCGATGAGCAGGACTTCGCGGCGATGCGGCGCTACGGCACCTTCACCTTCGACGACCACTCCGTCTACCTCCAGCAGGTGGAAGGCCTGCTCAAGGCCCTTGCCGCGCAGGGCGTGCACACGACGGTCGCCCTCTTCGACCCGCAGGAGTACGCGGAGTTCTGCGCCGAATCGGACATCACACCCGACTCACCGGCCAGCCGCAGCCGCTTCACCGCGGAGATCGCGGCCATCGGAGCCACCGTCGCCTACACGGGGCAGCCACTCACCGGCCTGATCCCGCTGCTCGTCGACCGGTCGGTCCGCCGGGCCACCTGGGAGTACGCCACGATGCTCCTGGCCGGCCTGGGGGAGTGCGCCGACTGCGGCCAGGACATCGGCCGCGCGGCGTTCGACAGGGCGTCCCATCTCCTGCTGCGCACCCTGGAGTCGGCGGGCCCCGGCACCCACCAACTGGTCTGCAGCACCCCCACGGAGAACGACCAACTCCTCGCCGCGCTGCACACGGAGTGCGAGGGGACGGGACCGGCGGCCCGCCTCGACTCGGCGGAGGGAGCCGAGTTCGTGACCGTGCTCGCCGTCGGCATCGCCCTCGAACGCCGCGGGGGAGTCGTCCTGCGGACGAGCGCACCCGGCACCCCGGACCGGGTGCACGGCTGGCGGCTGACCCGGGGCTGCCTCGCTCCCCTCACCGCGGGGGAGGTCTTCAGCGCCTACTGCACCGACGCCGACACCGGCGAGCCGGTCTCCCCGGAATCCGGCGTGGAGTACTGCGCCGGATTCGACATCGGTGCCGACGAACCGGAGTCCCACCGCTGACAGGCCAAAGGGGCTTCCCGCCACCATCGGCGGGAAGCCCCTTCCTCTCATCGTCCGGACGCTGCGGTCCTACTCGCCCGAAAGCACCGCCTGGGCGGCGACCCGTGCCTCCTCGGCGGAGTCCGCCGCACGCGCGGCGGAAGCGGCCCGCTCGCACTGCGCGAACGTGTACTTCGCCAACGTGGAGCGCACGTAAGGAATGGACGCGGCGCCCATCGAAAGCGACGTCACTCCCAGGCCGGTCAGAACGCAGGCGAGCAGCGGATCGGCGGCAGCCTCACCACACACACCACAGCTCTTGCCCTCGGCCCTGGCCGCGTCGGCGGACATCGCCACCAGATCCAGCAGCGCGGGCTGCCACGGATCCTGCAGCCGGGACACCGCACCGACCTGACGGTCGGCCGCGAAGGTGTACTGCGCCAGGTCGTTGGTGCCCAGCGACAGGAACTCCACCTCCTGAAGCACCGAACGGGCCCGCAGCGCGGCCGACGGAATCTCGACCATCGCGCCGAACTTCGCGTTCAGTCCGGCCTCGCGGCACGCGTCGGCGAACGCCTTGGCGTCCGCACGGTCCGCGACCATCGGCGCCATGACCTCCAGGTAGACGGGCAGCCCCTCGGCGGCCTTGGACAGCGCGGTCAGCTGGGTCCGCAGCACATCGGGGTGGTCCAGCAGGCTGCGCAGCCCGCGCACACCCAGCGCGGGGTTCGGCTCGTCCGCCGGAGTCAGGAAGTCCAGCGGCTTGTCCGCCCCGGCGTCCAGTACCCGCACCACGACACGTCCCTCGGGGAACGCCTCAAGCACCGCGCGGTACGCCGCGATCTGCTTCTCCTCCGACGGTGCCTGCTTGCTGTCGTCGAGGAAGAGGAACTCGGTGCGGAACAGGCCCACACCTTCGGCGCCCGCCTCGATGGCCGCCGGCACATCGCCGGGTCCGCCGACGTTGGCGAGCAGCGGCACCTTGTGGCCGTCGGACGTCGCGCCGGGACCGGTCGACTTGGACAGCGCGGCCTTCCGGGCGGCGGCGGCGCTCTCCATCTCCGACCGCTTCTCCTCGCTCGGCTCGACGAAGATCTCGCCGGTGCTGCCGTCCACCGCGATGACGGTCCCCTCTGCCAGCTCGCCGGCGCCGGGGAGTGCCACGACGGCGGGCACACCGAGCGCCCGCGCCAGGATGGCGGAGTGGCTGGTCGGCCCGCCCTCCTCGGTGACGAAACCGAGCACCAGGGCCGGGTCGAGGAGGGCCGTGTCGGCAGGAGCCAGGTCCCGCGCGATCAGCACATACGGCTCGTCGCTGTCCGGCACACCCGGCATCGGCACACCGAGCAGCCGGGCCACGATCCGGTTGCGCACATCGTCGAGGTCGGCGACCCGGCCCGCCAGGTACTCCCCGGCACCGGCCAGCAGCGCGCGGTACGAGGCGAACGCGTCGTACACGCCGCGCTCGGCGGTGCTCCCGACAGCGATGCGCCGGTCGACATCGGCCATGAGCTCGGGGTCCTGGGCCATCATGGCCTGGGCCTCCAGCACGTGCTGGGCCTCGCCACCGGCCAGGTTGCCGCGAGCGACGAGGTCGGCCGCCACCGCCTCCACTGCCTGCCGCGCCCGTCCCTGCTCGCGCTCCGCCTCTTCGGCCGGGATCTGCTTGGCCGGGGGTTCGAGCACTGCCGTGCCCATGTGCCGTACCTCGCCGATCGCCACACCGTGGCTCACGCCTACGCCCCGCAGCGTTGTCTCCATTTCACCTGTCTCCGATTGTGCGGCGGCCGAGGCCTCCGCGGTGGTTGTCCCGTCGGCTGTCACTGCGCCGAACGCGTTACTGCCAGCCGAACAGTGCGTCGCCGACCTTCACGTCGCCGTCCTCGACGACGGAGGAGAGGGAGTCGGGAGTTGCCTCCAGCGCCACGATGGGGCAGATGGGCGACTTGCCTGCTGCCTCGACGGCCGCGGGGTCCCAGCGCACGATGCTCTGGCCGCGAGTCACGGTGTCCCCCTTGTTCACCAGGAGCTCGAAGCCCTCACCGTTGAGCTGGACGGTGTCGATGCCGAGGTGGGTGAGAACCCCGTGTCCCTCGCCGTCCACGACGACGAACGCGTGCGGGTGCAGGGAGACGACGATTCCGTCGACCGGCGACACGGCCTCCGACGGCTCGCGCACCGGGTCGATGGCGGTACCGGGACCGACCATCGCGCCGGAGAAGACCGGGTCGGGTACCGCGGCGAGCCCGATGGCACGTCCGGCAAGAGGGGACGTCACAGTGGTCATGGGTGCCTCCCAGAGTGGAGCTTCAGTGGTGGCCGCCGCGGCTTGTAGGAGGGCGGCGTACTGCTCAGCAGGGTAAGTCATATGAAGTCCCGGTTCCGCCTGAGTCCTGTCGGTTCGAGGACCTAGGGCCTGTCGTCAAACTGCCGTCTGCCGCGCGACGCCATGCACGCACTCTCACCGCACCGGACGCCGCGCGGCCGCCCTTCGGGCGACGACGGCACTTTGACGACAGGCCCTAGGGGCGTACCGGAAACGATTTGCCTCGTCCCCCGGCGACCTGTACTGTCGTACTTCTGCCTGACCCCAACGCGACATTGAGTCGGGGGTCGGCGGCAACTATTAAGCCCAAACCCTAACCCGAAATCGGCACCGGCATGTCTGCTGGGGGCTGGTTAATCGGACAGGAAAGGACTGATAGAGTCGGACTCGCCGGAAAGGGAAACGCGAAAGCGAAGAACTGGAAAGCGAAAACTGCGAGGCCCGCTTCGACCGGGAATCGGACACGAAAGAGTCTGATAGAGTCGGAAACGCAAGACCGAAGGGAAG
>CBRG010000066.1 GCA_000470535.1 Streptomyces sp. AW19M42 | reverse complement strand
CCCCCGCCGTAGATCTCCACCGCGATCTGCCGCCAGCCGGCGGAGCCGGTGTCGGGGGTGGGCTTGATCCGCAGGTTCGGTGAGTCGGTGTGGGTGCCGACGATCCGGAAGGGCGTGTGGGCGGGGGTGCCCTCGGGGGCGTACCAGGCGATCAGTGCGCCGCCCCGGAGGGCGAAGCTGCCGCCCGTGGTGCCCGTCCAGTCGTCCGTGCCGCGCAGTTCACGGAATCCGGCCTTCTCCAGCCGCTGCGCGGCGCTCGCGACGGCGTGGTACGGGGAGGGGCTCGCCCTGATGAAGGAGAGCAGATCGTCGACGTGGCTGCGGTGCTGGACCGGCGTCATGCGGTCTCCGCCTTTCCGGTGTGGGACGTGAAGGTGTTCGGACATGCGGACTGGGACATGCGGACTGGGGCGTTCCGGCTGGGGTGTTCGGCCGTGCCGGTCCGGATGCCCCGGACGGACGGCGGAAGGGCGGGCGGCGGAGGGACGGAGACGGTGCGGCCGGGGCGCGGGGCGGTGTCCGCACCGGGCGGTCGGGCGGTGCGGGTTCTCCCGCGACGCGGACAACTCACCGCATCGGCCGGGCCCCCCGCAAGCCCGGCCGGCGGCCCGCTGCGCGAATGCGGCGGTGCGGCGCCGGTGTCCGCAGCCGGTACGAACCGCCGCGGGGCCGGGCCGGACGGCCCGGCCGCCACCCGAACGGTGACGGAGCGCGGCGCGGCGCCCGTACCCGGGCCGGCATCCGCGTGCGGGAGCCCGGACGGCGGCCTCGTACGGCCCGCCACGGAATTGGCTGAATTCAGTCGTACACGGACCGGCGCCGGCCCCCGTCCCGGCACCGGCACCGGTCACGGGGACGACGGGCCGGGCGGAGAGGTGCGCAGGCCCGCCACCCGGATCAGGAACACCGCGGCGACCACGAGAGCGGCGCCGTGGGACCAGCCGACGACCGTCAGTGGGGTGTAGTGGTCGAGCGCGGCCGCGACCAGGATCATTCCCGCGCCGAACCCGAGATTCTCCACCGTGGCGGAGAGCCCGAAGGCGTGCGCGCGCAGCCCGGCCGGCAGGGTCTGCAGATGCGAGGTGTACGAGACCTCCGTGAGCCCGTCGGCGGCCCCCGCGACCAGCGCGATCACAGCCGTGGCCACCAGCGGGAACCCCGCGAAGGCCAGGATGAACGCCGCCGACATGAGACAGGTGCCCCAGCCGAAGCCCAGCGCCCCGACGGACCGGCCGGTGCGGCGCCCGTACCGCTGGATCAGCTGCTGCACCACGATGTTGCCGAGCGCCCACAGGCACCAGAAGGCGCTGACGAACACGGCGGGGCGCGCGTCGTCGAGCTCGCTGGAGTAGACCGGGAGCGCCGCGTTGTGCGAGGACGAGCCCAGCGCGTCCACGCCCCGCAGTGCGACCATCAGCGCCAGGCCGGGCGCGGCCGCCAGGGCGGCGAGCGCGGCGGGCCCGCGCCGACGGGCGGGCGCACCCTCCGCCACCGGTTGTGCACCGGCCGCCGCGTCCGGCTCCTGCCGGCTCCCGCTCCCCTCGCGCCGCTTGCCGCCGCCCGGGATGGGGAGCAGGGCCACCGTCACCGCGCACACCGCGAAGGTGGCCGTGTCCACGACGAAGGCGGCGGTGTACCCGACGAGCGAGACGACGACGCCCGCCGACGCGAAACCCGCCACCATGGCCAGCGAACGGCCGGTGATCGAGAGGGAGTTGGCCCACGAGCGCCGGTCCTCGCCGACCATCTCGGGAATGGAGCTGCGCAGGGACACCATGAAGAGGGTCCCGCAGGAACCGACCACCACGGATACCGCGATCAGCGCGGCCGTTCGCAGCCCGTCCGGCGCGAGGACCAGCAGCAGCATCACCGACGCCTGCGCGATATTCGTCCAGAGCATCACGCTCTTCGCCGTGAATCGGGCGAGCAGACCGCCGGCCGTCAGCCCGGCGGCGAATCCGGACGCCAGTCGCACCGCCATGAACAGCCCCATGGCGAGAGCCCGTCCGGTCGTCTCATAGACGAACAGATTGAGCGCCACCATATTCAGGAAGGTGCCGTACGAGGAGATGGCGTAGCCGGCCACGAGGAATCGATAACGCCGGACTCCGTACCGCGAGTCGGCCGATTCGGCGCTCGGCCGGCTGGGGGTGCTGTCGGGGCCGGGCGTCACCCGTTCATAGTTGCCGAACCGCCGAACTCCGCGCCGACATCCCTTGTGTACAAAGGTAATCTGCATACTTGTGAAGGACGATCATTCCAGCCCACCGGCATGCGATTGCCGCGAATCGTCGGCGGACAGCTCCGCACGCGGCGGGGCCGGGGCCGGCCTGGAACGCCCCTGTGAGAGTGCGCTCGCGACGTATCGGCGCGCACTGGTGGCCGGATGTCTTCCGCGGGGCGAGGTGACCGGCTGCCTGCGGGACCTGCACCTGATGGTGGCCGACCGGGGCTCACCGGGATTCATGATCCCCGTACCACCGGAGACCGCGTCCTACACCGCGCTCGCCCCGCTCCGGGAGGCCCTCCTCGACCGGCGCCGCGCGCTGCGTGCCACCCGCGCCGCGCTCTCCGTCTTCGAGACCCTGTACGCGGATGTGCACCGCAGCGAACAGCCCGCGCTCACCCGGCTGTCCGGGGAGGCCGTCATCAGCAAGGCGCTGGCCGCGGGAGTGGGCGGCTGCCGGGAACAGGTCCGCACCGCGCACCCCGGCGGCCGCCGCCCGGCGAGCGTGCTCCAGGAGGCGCTGACCCGGGACCTGGCCAATCTGGGGCGGGGCATCCGGCAGCGGACGATCTACCAGCACACCGTCCGCTCCGACCGTACGACCCTCGCGTACATCGAGCAGGTGACCGGGGCGGGAGCGGAGGTCAGGACGCTCGCGGAGGTGGTCGACCGGGTGATCGTGTTCGACCGGGACCTGGCGTTCGTCCCGTTCTCCGACGAGCCGCACCACGCCCTGCGCGTCCAGCACCCGTCACTGGTGCGGTTCCTGGCCCGCGCCTTCGACGAGGCCTGGGCCCGCGCGGTGCCGGTACGCCCGGAGCGGGCGCCGCTGCGCACCCCCGTCGTCACGTCCGACCTTCAGCGCGCCATCCTGCGGGCGGTGGTCAACGGCGAGACGGACGCCTCGATAGCCCGCCGGATCGGGATGAGCCGCCGCAGCGTGGCCGAGCACATGCGGAAGGTCTCCGAGCAGCTCGGCAGCACCAGCCGGGCCCAACTCGGCTACCTGGTCGCGACATCGGGCCTGCTCGACGGTTGAACCGGGCCTGCTCGACGGACGGACCCCGGCCGGGTCCGTCCGTCCGGTACGGGTCAGCCGAGGCCGGGACCGCGGACCGGGATGCTGGTGAACGTCGGGGCCGGGGCGGGCTCGGTGAAGAAGTCGTTGCCCTTGTCGTCGACGACGACGAACGCCGGGAAGTCCTCGACCTCGATCTTCCAGACCGCCTCCATGCCGAGCTCCTCGTACTCGACGACCTCGACCTTCTTGATGCAGTCCTGCGCGAGGCGCGCCGCGGGGCCGCCGATCGAGCCGAGGTAGAAGCCGCCGTGCGCGTCGCACGCGTCGGTGACCTGCTTGGACCTGTTGCCCTTCGCCAGCATCACCTTGGAGCCGCCGGCCGCCTGGAACTGCGCGACGTAGCTGTCCATCCGGCCGGCGGTCGTCGGACCGAAGGAACCGGAGGCGTAACCCTCGGGCGTCTTCGCCGGGCCCGCGTAGTAGACCGGGTGGTCCTTCAGGTACTGCGGCATCTCCTCGCCCGCGTCCAGCCGCTCCTTGATCTTGGCGTGCGCGATGTCGCGCGCCACGACCAGCGGGCCGGTGAGCGAGAGCCGGGTCTTGACCGGGTACTTGGTCAACTCGGCGAGGATGTCGTCCATCGGGCGGTTGAGGTCGACGCGTACGACGTCACCGGCCTCGTCCAGGTGCTCGTCGGTGGTGTCGGGGAGGAAGCGCGCCGGGTCTGTCTCCAGCTGCTCCAGGAAGACGCCCTCGGCGGTGATCTTCGCGGTGGCCTGGCGGTCGGCCGAGCAGGAGACGGCGATCGCGACGGGCAGCGAGGCGCCGTGGCGGGGGAGGCGCACCACGCGCACGTCGTGGCAGAAGTACTTGCCGCCGAACTGCGCCCCGATGCCGATCCTCTGCGTCAGCTCGAAGACCTTCTCCTCCAGCTCCTTGTCCCGGAAGCCGTGACCGGTGGGGGAGCCCTCGGCGGGCAGCTCGTCCAGGTAGTGCGCGGAGGCGTACTTCGCGGTCTTCATCGCGAACTCGGCCGACGTGCCACCGACCACGATCGCCAGGTGGTACGGCGGGCAGGCGGCCGTGCCCAGGGAGCGGATCTTCTCCTCCAGGAACTTCATCATGGAGGCCTCGTTGAGGACCGCCTTGGTCTCCTGGAAGAGGAACGACTTGTTGGCCGAACCGCCGCCCTTCGCCATGAAGAGGAACTTGTACGCGCCGCCGTCGGTCGCGTACAGCTCGATCTGCGCCGGGAGGTTGGAGCCGGTGTTCTTCTCGTCCCACATGTTCAGCGGGGCCATCTGCGAGTAGCGCAGGTTGAGCTTGGTGTACGCGTCGAAGATGCCGTGCGACAGCGCCTCCTCGTCACCGCCCTCGGTGAGCACGTTCTGCCCGCGCTTGCCCATGACGATCGCGGTGCCGGTGTCCTGGCACATCGGCAGGACGCCGGCCGCGGCGATGTTCGCGTTCTTCAGCAGGTCGAGCGCGACGAACCTGTCGTTGGACGAGGCCTCGGGGTCGTCCACGATCCGCCGCAGCTGCGCCAGGTGCGCGGGCCGCAGGTAGTGCGAGATGTCGTGCATGGCCTCTGCGGCCAGGGTGCGCAGCGCCGCCGGATCGACCTTGAGGAACGTACGGCCGTCGGCCTCGAAGGTGGAGACACCCTCGGAGGTGACCAGACGATACGGCGTGGTGTCCTCTCCCAGGGGGAGCAGATCGGAGTACGCAAAATCTGGCATTACGGCCATTCCTCACTCGGTGACAGCGGCTGCCCTCCCTTGGGCAGCGCACCCACCAGGGTAGGACCCCGTGGGAGCGGTGAGTCTGTGAGGTAGGGCTCACCCGGTGGGACTCCGCGCCGCGCCGTCGCCGCCCAGGGCCCAGGGCCTTTCCGACCCTGATCCGCCGAACAGGGCCTAGTCGCGATCTATCGCGTTTGGGTACGCTGGGTCGGTGGACCTCGAAAAGCACCCCCAGCAGCCCACCGCACCGGCGGAACCCGACGTCATCCGTGCCTCGGACGCCGACCGCGACCGGATCGCGGACATCCTGCGGGAAGCCGTGGCCGAGGGCCGGCTGACCGCCGACGAGCACGGTGAGCGGGTCGACGCGGTCTACCGCGCCAAGACCGTCGGTGAACTGGAGCCGCTGGTACGGGACCTGCCCGCGCCGGGCGGCGCGGCCGCCAGGCCCGCCACCGCGCCGTACGCGCCCGACCCCGAGGGGGCGGCGGGCCCGGCCGAGAACCTGGTCGCGGTCTTCAGCAGCTCCACCCGCAGGGGGCGCTGGCGGGTCGGCGGCCGGACGAACGCGTTCTCGTTGTTCGGCAGCGTGGAGATCGATCTGACCGAGGCGCTTTTCGGACAGCGTCTGACCGTGATCAACGCGACCTCCATCTTCGGAAGTGTGGAGATCCGGGTGCCCGAGAACATCTCGCTGCGCGGCAGCGGAACGGGCATCTTCGGGAATTTCGAAGTCGTCACGCTGGAATCCGGGGATCCGGAGGCGCCCGTGGTGGTGGTCAACGGTTATTCGGTGTTCGGCAGCGTCGAGGCAAAGCCCAAGCGCGGCAAGTTCATTACGGACCTCCAGGACCGGCTGCGCAAACACCTCGGTCACTGACGGCGAGGCGGGCGCGGGAGGAACTGATTTCAGCCGAATCACGATCGCCCGCAATTTCGTGAACCGGACCTGAGTGCCACTCAGTGCATAGGCGTGCGCACAGCGGGTAGGGAGAGCTGCATCGTCTTCTCGCCCGCGAAGCCGTCGTCAGGAGTGGACCGTGCTGCAACTGCCGCATCAGCCCCTGCAGGTCGCCGCCGTGCCTTCCCAGCGGAATCCCGCTCGGGAGGACCAGGCAGGCCCCTGGCATTCGGAGGCGGTGTGCCGCCGGGACGAAGCCGGGCTGTTCTTCGCCCCGTCGAAGGAGCCGACCGCTGCCCGGCTCTCACGCGAGGAGTCCGCGAAGCGGGTCTGCGCGCGCTGCCCGGTCATGGTCGAATGTCGCGAACACGCCCTGCTGCAGCCCGAGCCGTACGGGGTGTGGGGCGGCCTCACCGCTGCCGAGCGCCGCGTGGCACTCGCCCGCCGCCGGCGGCGCGAGGCCGAGCTGAAGGCGTCCGGCGCGGCCGGCCACATTGCCGCGGCCGGCTGACGGCCCGTCGAATCCGTCCGGGCGTCGTGCGGGCATCCCGTCTCCGTCGCACCCGTCCGCGTGCGGGCGCACCGCATCCGTTCGAACGTGAAGGGGCGCCCCCACCGCACATGGGGGGCGCCCCTTCACGTGAACGCGCCTACGTCACTTCGCGCGGTCGAAGTCGATCGCGCTGTAGGCCCGCAGCTTCGAAAGCCGGTGGGTCGAGTCGATCTTCCGGATGGTGCCCGACTTGGACCGCATCACGATCGACTCGGTGGTCGCCGTCTCCGCGCGGTAGCGCACACCGCGCATCAGCTCGCCGTCCGTGATGCCGGTCGCCACGAAGAACACGTTGTCGCCGCTGACCAGGTCATCCGTGGACAGCACCCGGTCCAGGTCGTGCCCGGCGTCCAGCGCGCGCTGGCGCTCTGCCGCGTCCTTCGGCCAGAGCTTGCCCTGGATGACGCCGCCGAGGCACTTTATGGCACAGGCCGAGATGATGCCCTCGGGTGTGCCGCCGATTCCCATCAGCAGGTCGACGCCGGTGTCGTCGCGGGCGGCCATGATCGAGCCCGCGACATCCCCGTCGGAGATGAACCTGATCCGTGCGCCGGTCTCCCGGATCTCCTTGACGATGCCCTCGTGGCGCGGGCGGTCCAGGATGACGACGGTGACGTCCTCCGGGGTGGAGTTCTTCGCCTTCGCGACCCGGCGGATGTTCACCGAGACGGGGGCGTTGATGTCGACGAAGTCGGCGGCCTCCGGCCCTGTGACCAGCTTGTCCATGTAGAAGACCGCGGACGGGTCGAACATCGCGCCCCGGTCGGCCGCGGCCAGCACGGCGATCGCGTTCGGCATGCCCTTGGCGTTCAGGGTCGTGCCGTCGATCGGGTCGACGGCGATGTCGACCTCGGCGCCGGTGCCGTCACCGACCCGTTCGCCGTTGAACAGCATGGGGGCTTCGTCCTTCTCGCCCTCACCGATGACGACGATGCCGTTCATCGACACGGTGGAGACGAGGGTCCGCATGGCCTTCACGGCGGCGCCGTCGGCGCCGATCTTGTCCCCGCGGCCGACCCAGCGCCCGGCGGCCATGGCGGCGGCCTCGGTGACCCGGACGAGCTCCAGGGCGAGGTTGCGGTCGGGGGCCTCCGGGGAGACCTCCAGCTGGGACGGCAGATGATGTTCGGACATCGGAGCGCACCTTTCTGTACGGCGACGACCGGATGAGGGTGATGTGACTCTATCGTCAGGTCGATAAAATGAGCAGACCGGGTCACTTATGAGCGGGCGCCCCCGATTCGGTGGAGCGGGGGCTGATGCGACGATGGACCCGTGGCAAGCAAGCGAGGCAAGCAGACAGTGCGGGACATGTTCCTGTCGTTGGCGGTGATCGCCGCCGTGGCGGGGGTCGTCTACATCTTCGTCCCGCACGACGACAAGGCCGATCCGGTCAAGGCGGTCGACTACCGGGTCGAGCTCCTGACGGCGCGGCGTGTGGCTCCCTACCCGGTGGCGGCCCCCAGCGGTCTGGCGCAGAAGTGGAAGCCGACCTCCGTCAGTTACGAGCGGGAGGCCGGCAACAGCTGGCACCTCGGCTTCCTCGATCCGGACGGCGGGTACGTCGCGGTGGAGCAGTCCACGTCCCCGGCGAAGAAGTACATCGCCGCTGTCAGCCAGGACGCGAAGAACACCGGGCGCACCCAGCGGGTCGCCGGGGAGACCTGGCAGCACTGGGAGGGCTCGAAGTACGACGCCCTCGTGCGCGAGGACAAGGGGGCGACCACGGTCGTCACCGGCTCCGCGTCGCCGGGGCGACTGGCGGAGATGGCAGCGGCGCTCAAGACCTCCTGACGTCCGTCGGGGTCGAGCGGGTACGGGAAAGGCCCTGGAGCGGGTGCTCCAGGGCCTTTCCCGTGGGCCTCGGCCGGAACCGTTCGGCCGGTGCGGCTCAGACGCTCTTGATGACCTCGTCGTAGGCCAGGCGCGGCAGACGCGGGAACCAGGCGTCGTCCCCCGGCTTGCCGATGTTGACGACCATCAGCACGTTGTGGTCGCCGTCCAGGAACTCCTTCTCGATGCCCGCGGCGTCGTAGCCGGTCATCGGGCCGGCGGCCAGGCCGGCGGCGCGGACGCCGATGATGAAGTAGGCGGCCTGCAGCGCGCCGTTCAGCGCGGCGGCGGACTCGCGGGCCGGGCGCTCGGAGAAGAACGCGTCCTTGGCCTGCGGGAAGTGCGGCAGCAGTGCCGGGAGCTCCTCGTGGAACTCGTTGTCGGTGGCCAGGATCGCGACCAGCGGGGCGGTCGAGGTCTTGGGCTGGTTGCCCTCGGCCATGTGCTGGACGAGGCGGGCGCGGGCGTCGTCCGAGCGGACCAGGACGACGCGCAGCGGCGACTGGTTGAACGCGGTCGGGCCGTACTTGACCAGGTCGTAGATCGCCTGGACCTGCTCCTCGGTCACCGGCTCGTCGGTGAAGGTGTTGGCGGTGCGGGCCTCGCGGAAGAGGAGGTCCTGGGCGGCGGGGTCAAGAACGAGGGACATCTTGCGTATTACCTTCCGGACGTACACGGGGATCGAACGACGTCGATCAGCGTACGGGAGAGGTAGGTTAACTTTCAACTAAAACGGGAATGGAGTGATTCACTCCACAGCGACGCGGACTGCCCCGTGCCCCGTACTCCGGCGCCCCGCTACTCGTCGCCCGTGCCCTGCCGCCCGCAGGACCGGATTCAGCCCGCGTCGGCCACCGTGCCGCCTTCGGCGCCGTCCTCGTCACCGGGACCGGCGGGCCCCGCCAGCGCCGCGTCCAGCCGGGCGCGCGCGCCCTCCAGCCAGCGCCGGCACACCTTCGCCAGCTCCTCGCCCCGCTCCCACAGGGCCAGGGACTCCTCCAGGCTCGTCCCGCCGGCCTCCAGCCGGCGCACCACCTCGATCAGCTCGTCGCGCGCCTGCTCGTACCCGAGCGTGCCCGTGGCCGCAGCCGCCGTCGTCCCGTCGTCCGTCATGTGATCCACCCTATGCGTCGGCATGTCCGTCCATCCCGGCCCCGGCCGGTCTCCGGGGCGCTGTCCGCCGGCCCCGGAAGGTGTCGCTCACCCGTCGACCCGCACCACGAACTCGCCCCCGGAGACCCGGGCCCGCAGCGCGTCCCCGGCCGCTCCGGCGTCGGCGGGATCGCGCACCACGTGCCCGTCCGCCCGCTGGAGCACCGCGTAGCCGCGCTCCAGGGTCGCCGCGGGCGACAGCGCGACCACCCGGGCCCTGGTGTGGGCGAGCTCCGAGTCCGCGCGGTCCAGCAGATGCCCCAGCACCCGCCGGCCGCGCCCGATCAGCGCGTCGATCTCCGCCGCGCGCTCGTCCACCATCCGCTGCGGACGCTCCATCGAGGGCCGCCCCAGCGCGTGCGCCAGGCCCCGTTCCTCCCGGTCGAGCAGCCCCCGTACCGTCCGTAGCGCTCGGTCCCGCAACTGCTGCACCCGGTCCAGCTCCTCGCTCACGTCGGGCACGATCCGCTTCGCCGCGTCCGTCGGGGTGGAGGCCCGTACGTCCGCGACCAGGTCGAGGAGGGGGGAGTCCGGCTCGTGCCCGATGGCCGAGACCACCGGGGTGCGGCACGCCGCGACCGTACGGATCAGCTGCTCGTCCGAGAACGGCAGCAGGTCCTCCACGCTGCCCCCGCCGCGCGCCACGACGATCACGTCGACCTCCTGGAGCGCGTCCAGCTCCTGCACGGCCTGGACCACCTGATTCACCGCGTGCACCCCCTGCACGGCGGTGTTGCGGACCTCGAAGCGGACCGCGGGCCAGCGGCGCCGGGTGTTCTCCAGGACATCGCGCTCCGCCGCCGAGGCCCGGCCGCAGACGAGTCCGATCAGCTGCGGCAGGAAGGGCAGCGGCTTCTTGCGGTCGAGGGCGAAGAGACCCTCCCCGGCCAGTGACTTCTTCAGCTGCTCCAGCCGGACCAGCAGCTCGCCGATGCCGACCGGCCGTATCTCCGTGGCCCGCAGCGAGAGCTGCCCGCGGGGCGCGTACCACTCGGGCTTCGCGAGAACGACGACCCGTGCCCCCTCGGTGACCACGTCCGCGATCCGGTCGAAGACCTGCCGGAAGCACGTGACGCTCACCGAGATGTCGTGCGAGGGGTCGCGCAGCGTCAGGAACACCACTCCGGCACCCGGGCGCCGCGACAACTGGGTGATCTGCCCCTCGACCCAGACGGCACCGAGCCGGTCGATCCAGCCGCCGATGAGCCGTGACACGTCACCGACGGGCAGCGGAGCTTCCGGGGATGTTTGGAGAGCCATGCGAGCGAGCGTATCCGGCGGCACCGACAACCGGCCGGCCTCGCAGCGACAGCCACGCTCTTACTGCGCCACCCGGCGCCCGCGCTGCACCAGCAGCACCGCGAGCCCCACCACGAACCAGCACGCACCCACCACCTGTGCGCTCGACGTCGCCTCCACGATCACCGCGATGAGCACGGCGGCGCCGACCACCGGGATCAGGACGTGCCGCCACCAGCTCGGCGCCCCCTCCATCCGGCGCACCACGAACCAGCCGACCACCGAGGCGTGCAGCAGCACGAACGCGGTCAGCGCGCCCACGTTCACCACCGACACCAGATGGTCCAGGCCGTCGTCGCGCCGGGCCGCCCAGACCGCCGCCACCAGCGTCACGACCGCCGCGATCAGGATCGCGATCCGGGGCACCCCCGAGCGCGGATCGACCTTGGACAGCAGCGCGGGCAGCCGGCGCTCCCGGGCCATCGCGAACAGCAGCCGGCCCGCGGCCGCCTGCCCGGCCAGCGCCGCGAACGCCGCCCCGATCGCCTTGCTCGCCGCCACCAGATCGTGCAGCCAGGACCCGACCGCGGAGTCCACCGCGTCGTAGAAGGCCGAGCCCTGGGCGGCCGGATCGGCGGCCAGCTCCGCCGACGTCATCGGCTCCAGCAGCGCCGCCAGATACGCCTGCGCCACAAACAGGAACCCCGCCAGCACCAGGCAGAACAGCAGCGCCCGCGCCACCTTCGCCGAACCGCCCGTCACCTCCTCCGCGAACGTGGCGATGGCGTCGAAGCCCAGGTACGAGAGCACGGCCACGGACACCGCGCCCAGCACCGCCGACGCAGAGAAGCCCGTGTCGCCGTTGAACGGTGTCAGCCAGCCGCGATGCGCGCCGCCCTGCGCGAGCACCACCACGGCGGACACCACGAACACCAGCAGCACCACGATCTCCATGGCGAGCACCGCGAAGCCGACCCGGGCCGCCGCCCGTACGCCCCAGAGGTTCAGCAGCGTCGTGAGGACCACCGCCAGCACGGTCCACACCCACCGCGACACCTCCGGCACCAGCGCGTTCATCGCGATCCCGGAGAAGAGGTAGGCGACCGCCGGGATCAGCAGGTAGTCCAGCATCGCCATCCAGCCGGCGATGAACCCAGGCCCCTCCCCGAGCCCCTTCCGCGCATACGCGAACACCGAACCCGCCAGGGGAGCGACCCGCACCATCTGGGCGTAGCTGAAGGCCGTGAACGCCATCACCACGGTCGCCGCGATGTAGACCAGCGCCACCGCGCCGTGCGATTTCGCGTCGAGCGTGCCGAAGACGCCGACCGGGGCCATCGGGGCGATGAACAGCAGCCCGTAGACCACCAGATCCCGGAACCCCAGCGTCCGCCGCAGTCCCGCCCGGTCCGCGGTGCTGCCGCTGGTGGAATCCGTACCGCTGCCGGCCATGAGTCCTCCGTTGTTCGCGTGGTGATCAGTCTCCCGACCCCGTCGGCCCCGCGCCTGTTCGGTACGGCCTTACGATGGGACGCATGACTGCTACGACACCCCGACGCGTCCTGCTCGCCGCTCCCCGTGGCTACTGCGCGGGCGTGGACCGTGCCGTGATCGCCGTGGAGAAGGCCCTGGAGCAGTACGGCTCACCGGTCTACGTGCGCCACGAGATCGTCCACAACAAATACGTCGTGCAGACGCTTGAGAAGAAGGGCGCGATCTTCGTCGAGGAGACCGCGGAGGTCCCCGAGGGCTCGATCGTGATGTTCTCCGCACACGGCGTCGCCCCAACCGTGCACGAAGAGGCCGCCGAACGGAAGCTCGCCACGATCGACGCGACCTGCCCGCTGGTCACCAAGGTCCACAAGGAGGCCGTCCGCTTCGCGCAGGACGACTTCGACATCCTCCTCATCGGCCACGAGGGCCACGAGGAGGTCATCGGCACCTCCGGCGAGGCCCCCGACCACATCACGCTGGTCGACGGCCCGCAGGACGTCGCGAACGTCGAGGTGCGCGACCCGTCCCGGGTCGTCTGGCTCTCCCAGACCACGCTCTCGGTCGACGAGACGATGGAGACCGTCGGTGCGCTCAAGGAGAAGTTCCCGCTCCTGATCTCACCGCCGAGCGACGACATCTGCTACGCCACGCAGAACCGTCAGATCGCGGTGAAGCAGATGGGCGCGGACGCCGACCTGGTGATCGTCGTCGGTTCCAAGAACTCCTCCAACTCGGTCCGGCTGGTCGAGGTCGCCCTCGGCGCGGGCGCGGGCGACTCGCACCTGGTCGATTCGGCCGACGAGATCGACGAGGCCTGGCTGGACGGCGTCTTGACGGTCGGCGTCACCTCCGGCGCGTCCGTCCCCGAGGTGCTGGTCGACGGTGTGCTGGCCTGGCTGTCCGAGCGCGGTTTCGAGGACGTGGAGATCGTGAAGGCGGCCGAGGAGTCCATCATCTTCTCGCTGCCCAAGGAGCTCCGCCGGGACCTGCGCGCGGAGGCGGCGGCACTGTCGGCCGAGTGAGCCGGCTCCGGGTTTTCGCCCCGGGTTTCCGCTCCAGGAAGTGAGCGGGGCCCGGTGCCCGTACCGTGGATCACATGGAGATCTTCGGCGTGGACATCGGCGGATCCGGGATCAAGGGTGCTCCCGTGGACCTGGACCGCGGAGACCTGGCGCGGGAGCGCCACAAAGTACTCACACCGCACCCGGCCACACCCGACGACGTGGCCGGGTGCGTGGCCGAGGTGGTCGGGCACTTCGACTGGTCGGGCCCGGTCGGCATCACGTTCCCGGGCGTGGTCACCAGCGGCGTCACCCGCTCCGCGGCCAATGTCGACAAGGGCTGGATCGACCTGGACGCCCGCACGCTGCTCAGCGACAAGCTGGGCCTCCCGGTCACCCTGCTGAACGACGCGGACGCGGCCGGCATCGCGGAGATGACCTTCGGCGCCGGGCGCGGCCGCAAGGGCACGGTCATCGTGCTGACGCTCGGTACGGGTATCGGCAGCGCGCTCTTCATCGACGGCAGGCTCGTGCCCAACACCGAGCTCGGCCATCTGGAGCTGAACGGCCACGACGCGGAGAAGCACGCCTCGACGAAGGCCAAGGAGGACGAGGACCTGAGCTGGCACCACTGGGCACACCGGGTGCAGAAGTACCTGGTCCACGTGGAGATGCTGTTCTCGCCCGAACTGTTCATCATCGGCGGCGGTGTCAGCCGCAAGGCCGACAAGTTCCTGCCGCACATCGAGCACGTGCGGGCCGAGATGGTGCCGGCGGAGCTGCAGAACAACGCCGGCATCGTGGGCGCGGCCATGGCGGCGGCGGGAAGCTGAGGGACACGGCCCCGGACGCCCGGTTTGGTCGTCCCTGGTCGGCACCGGGTTGCTCCGGGCGCAGGGTTGCTCCGGCACCGGGTTGCTCCGGGCGCAGGGTTGCTCCGGCACCGGGTTGCTCGGGGCGCAGGGTTGCTCCGGCCGTGGGTTGCCCTGGCCGTCCCGACTCAGGTCGCCCCGGGTCAGCGTTGCCGACGCCGGGGAGCCTGACCTGCGGCCCGGGGAGGCTGGCCGGCGGCGGCCCGGGGCGTCTGCCCTGCGGCGGCCCGGGGTGTCTGCCCTGCGGCCCTGGGGGGCTGCGGCTGCGCGCCGCCCGCCCGCGCGGTCTGTGCGGCCAGCAGCATCCGCCGCTGCCGGGCCCGCATCAGCCGGACCTTGCGTACGGTCGCGATGAGCCCGGCGACGAGCGTGCCGCCGTACAGCCAGCCGGCGTGGACGGCGAGGGCGGTGACGACGGCCATCATCTGCCCGCCGAAGCCGCCCGAGCCGCCCGAGATCGGGAAGATCCCGACGGCGAACGCGATCGGCACGCTGATCGGCGCGGTCACCAGGTCGGCGGGGCGCACCCAGAACGCGGTCAGCGCGCTGACCGGCAGGAACAGCACACCGAACACGATGGCTGAACCGTCGCACAGCAGCCGGTCCGCACAGGCCAGCACGAACATGGCGGCGGCCGCGAAGAGCCCGGCGCCGATACCCGTCAGCCGGGGATTCGGCAGCCGGCGCAGGGCGAGCGCGACGGGCGGCGCCGGGCGGGCCCGGTCCGCGGGTGTGCTCATCACCCGATAGACGGCGGCGCTCTCGCCGACCGTTCCCTTCGCTCCGTTCGCTCCCTTGGCTCCCTTGGTCCCGAGCGGGGACAGCGGGGCCTGCTGAGTCTGGCTGCGCTGCGGGGGACGTGTCCTGTGCTGCTCCACCGGGACAACGTAGGTCGCCGGGCGGCAGTTATCAGGTGCAGGACACGCCCTTTGGCCGACCTTGGCGATGAGTTCGATGCCACACGGCCCAATGGGAACCGGATCGGCCCCCGGCGGGACCCGTGGTTACGCGCTCGCCTCCGCCCGTAAACTGGAGAATCGGCCCACCGGGGCCGGACCTCACTGCCCAGCCCGCCCACCCCCTAGGGAAGTCGCCACCGTGTCGCTCACGATCGGAATCGTCGGCCTGCCGAATGTCGGCAAGTCGACCCTGTTCAACGCCCTGACCAAGAACGACGTGCTGGCGGCCAACTACCCGTTCGCCACGATCGAGCCGAACGTCGGCGTCGTCGGCGTGCCCGACCCCCGCCTGAACAAGCTCGCGGAGATCTTCAACTCCCAGAAGCTGCTCCCGGCGACGGTCGACTTCGTCGACATCGCGGGCATCGTGCGCGGCGCGAGCGAGGGCGAGGGCCTGGGCAACAAGTTCCTCGCGAACATCCGTGAGTCGGACGCGATCTGCCAGGTCATCCGCGCCTTCAAGGACGAGAACGTCGTCCACGTGGACGGCAAGGTCTCGCCCAAGGACGACATCGAGACGATC
The DNA here is from genome assembly GCA_000470535.1 of Streptomyces sp. AW19M42. Taxonomy (GTDB): domain Bacteria; phylum Actinomycetota; class Actinomycetes; order Streptomycetales; family Streptomycetaceae; genus Streptomyces. Next base: position 5,521 of record CBRG010000066.1, on the reverse strand, counting down.
AACACCGAGCTGATCCTCGCCGACCTCCAGTCCGTCGAGAAGGCCGTCCCGCGCCTCACGAAGGAGGCCCGCCTCCAGAAGGAGAAGGTCGCCGTCCTGGCCGCTGTCGAGGAGGCCCAGAAGATCCTCGAAGCGGGCGACACCCTCTTCCACGCGGGCATCACGGCCTCCACCGAGAAGGGCCGCCTCCTCCACGAGCTGCACCTGCTCACCACCAAGCCCTTCCTCTACGTCTTCAACGTCGACGAGGACGAGCTGGTCGACGAGGACTTCAAGAACGAGCAGCGCGCCCTGGTGGCCCCCGCCGAGGCGATCTTCCTCAACGCCAAGATCGAGTCCGAGCTGATCGAGCTCGACGACGACGAGGCCCTGGAGCTCCTCCAGTCCATGGGCCAGGAAGAGCCCGGCCTCGCCACCCTCGGCCGCGTCGGCTTCGAGACCCTGGGCCTGCAGACCTACCTCACGGCAGGCCCGAAGGAAACCCGCGCCTGGACGATCAAGCAGGGCGCCACGGCCCCCGAGGCGGCCGGTGTGATTCACACCGACTTCCAGAAGGGCTTCATCAAGGCGGAGATCATCTCCTTCGACGACCTGGTCGAAACGGGCTCGGTCGCCGAGGCCCGCTCCAAGGGCAAGGCCCGGATGGAGGGCAAGGACTACGTCATGCAGGACGGGGACGTGGTGGAGTTCCGCTTCAACGTGTAGCGGCTGACAGATCACCACGTCGCTGATCTGGGAAACATGCAGGTCAGAGGGGGTCCGACTTTTCTGGGTCGGGCCCTCGTTTTTTCCCGTGCTGGGATGGTGCTGAGATGGCTGACTGCTCGTCACCTGTTGTCATCCCTGGTCATCGGTACCGTGCTGGGATTGGGCTGGCTCGGGGTGAGGAAGCCCGTGCTGGGATTTGTGCGGGCAGGGCGCTGACCGAGTGTGAAGGCAGTGCGGGCGTGGCGCTTTTCCTACTCGTTTGACACAGTCGGGGGCATGGCTGAGACGACGTACAGCATTGGGGAAGGCCCGTCGACGCGGGTGAGCCTGTCGCTGCCGGAGGGGACTGCGGAGGCGATCCGGGCGCGGGTGGGGAAGCGGGAGTTCTCCGCGTTCATCGCCGAGGCGGTCGAGCGTGAGCTGCGCGGGCAGGTCCTGGACGAGTACCTGGCGGACTACGAGAGGCGGGAGGGGCCGGTCTCCGAGCCGGCGCGTCAGCGGGCGCGGAGGGTCTTCGACGAGGTGTTCGCCGAGGAGGCCGAGTGGCCCGCCGCAGGCTGAGTCATGAGGGAACGCTGGTCCTCGACGGCGAAGGGCTCTCGAAGCTGCTTGCCGACGACGAGCAGGTGGTGGCTCTGGTCGCTGAGGCGCGCTCGCGCGGCATGGAGGTCGTGATCAGTGCGCTCACCATCATCGAGGCCGTCCACGCCCGCACGAACAAGTCCCGACTGAACTGGGTGCTTTCCGGGCTGCGGATCGTCCCGGTCGGTGACGAAAAGGCGAGGGCGGCCTCGAAGTTGCTGATGAACGCCGGGTTGCACGGACACGAGTACGCGATCGATGCGGCCGTCGCCGAGGCCGCGCTGCGACAGCACCGCCCCGTGATCATGCTGACCTCCGATGTCGACGACATGACCAAGCTCTGCGGCGATCGGGTCCGGATCGTTGCGGTGTGAGGTCCCAGGTCCGCTTTCTGTCCTTCGACGGTTGGGACGGAGCCATCAGTATTCGGCGGATCGCTGGTTTCCGTAACCGGCGATCCGCCGCTATGTCGCCGCTCTTCCGTCTCTCGGTGATTCCGTAGGTTGCGGGTGGAGCCAAGGCTCAGCCCGGATCCACCGGCTTGATTCCCGGTTGATCGTTTCGGGGTCGTGCCGGCCGTGTTGGGGCTGGGTTGCGGATTCGGGCATGGGGCGGCCGCTGGTCTGCCCAGCTCTTCCACTCCGTCCACAGGTCTCGGGCCCTTTCGGGCAGGTCGGTCAGGGAGCGTCAGAGGGCAGGTGGTGCATGCACCGTGCTGAACAGCTGGGTGAAGTCCTCGCTCCAGGGCCAGCGCTCAGGCAGGTGCAGGGTGAAGCGGCGGGCGGAGCGGGTCAGGCGGGCGGGCACGTTGATCAGGCGATCACGGATGGTGGCGGTGGTCGCCCTGGCATGGAACGCGGAGGCCAGGGCGCCAGCGGCGCGGGTCAGGTTGTGTGCCAGGGCCGCCGGGGCGAACCACGCGGCATTGGCCTGGAAATGACCGGACGGCGCGTGGGCGAAGCCGCTGTTCTTGACATCGGCGATCACCTGCTCGATGCAGCGTGCCGGCGGTGATCACACTCGGCATCCCTCAAGGCGAGCGGGGAGTCGGTGAACGCGGCGTGATAGCGCCAGGTATCGAAGAGCGTGCCCTGCCCGGCGGGGACGGTACGGGCGCTCAGGCGCTTGACGCGGCGCGCGATCAGTCGGGCGGTAACCTGCTGTTTCTTCGGCTTGGAAGTGAAAGCGATGTAGCGGATCTCGGCTATCTCGGCGTCGGAGATCCAGACTGGCCCTCCTCGTCCCAGACCGCTTGGGGATATCTGATCGGTGTCCAGGCGTCCTTGTCGATGCGGGCGATGGTGGCTTTTACGGAGGCGTTCATCCGCATGGTGATGGAGAAGCGGGCACCCAGGGCCGGCAGGCGTTGATGACGTCGGCGCCGTAGAACGCGGAGTCCGCCCGCAGCACCAGCAGGCCGCTGGCGCCGCAGGCGCGTGCGGTACGGATGGTCTCAGCGACGAACGCTGCCGCCCCGCGCGCGGAGTCCGAGGATCCCTTGCGCAGCCTGGTGGCGGCGATCACGGGGGCGGACAGGGGTGTGGAGACGACGCCCAGCAGTGCATTCAGGCCCTTGACCTTGCTGTATCCGTATCCGGCGCCCTGTTTGGCGTAGCCGTGGGTGCGGCGGATGGTGTCGTCGATGTCCACGTAGGCGGCCTGGTCCGCGCCGGGCAACAGCGGGGTGTGACGGGCCAGTTCGTGCAGGAACCGGCGGGCCACGGCGTGCAGTTGCTTCACATGCCCGTGGGTTAAGGAGCGCAGGAACGACCCCAGCGTAGACGGGGCCCGCACTCCGGAGAACAGGCGGCCCATGGCGCCGTGCCGCAGCCGGTCCATGCCATCGATGCCGTCGGCGCCCGCGGCCATGCCGCCCACCAGTGACATCAGTTTCACCGCTGGGAAGGCGCCGGTGCTGTCCTTCGAATCGGGCAGCCGGACGTGCTCGCCGGCGAACTCGGGCAGACCGCGCCGCTCGGCCAGCCGCACCACCGGCTCCAGCCCGCCGTACGCGATCAGTTTCGGATCATCGAACGCGGAAGGAACTGCCGCCGCGGCATGGGAACCTTGCATCTCGGAAGTGCCTTGTCGATCGTGCCTGATGTGGTCCTAGACAAACCCCATCATCGCAGGTCGCAAGGCACTTCTTCGTTTCTGGGTGAACCATCCACCGGCATCAAGCCGGGGTGATCCGCACTCAGCGCACCGGGCAAGGGGGGTTCTGACAGTACCTGTATCACCAGGGTCTCCCCGACGTTCCAAACCCCTGTCAACCTGGCCCGGGTCGAAAGCGCCGACAGCACTCCATGGAAACGCACTGCAGCTTTACCTCCATCAGCTCGATTCAGCTGCTGCCCCGAATGCGTGACCGTTTCGGCGCATTCTGATACGACAGAAGGAACGGATACCAATGACGGACAACCAATTCACCACTCACACAGAACTCTTCGATCTGAGTGGGAAGTACGCACTTGTCACTGGCGGCACCAAGGGCATTGGGATGATGATAGCGCGCGGCCTTCTCCAGGCGGGCGCCCGCGTCGTCATCAGCTCACGCAACGCAGACACGTGCGCGGAGGCACAGCAGCTGCTATCCGAATTCGGCGACGTCCAAGCAATTCCCGCCGACCTGTCCAGGCACGACGAGTGCCAGCGCCTCGCTGATCTTGTCCAGGCCGGCTCGGAACGCCTGGACATCCTCGTCAACAACGCGGGAGCGATGCGTAGCGAGCCGCTGGAGACGTTCCCGGACGAGGCCTGGGATGCAGTGCTCGACCTCAACCTCAAGTCGCCGTTCTGGCTGGTGCAGGCACTGCTCCCGGCACTTCGTATGGCGGGCACCGCCGATGATCCGGCACGGATCATCAACATCGGCAGTATCGCCGCCATCCACGTCGCCCAGGCGCCCACCTACTCGTACGCCAGCAGCAAAGCGGCACTCCATCAACTCACCAGAGTGCTTGCCCGGGAGCTGGGACCACAGCACGTCACGGTGAACGCGGTAGCACCGGGAGTCTTCCCGTCGCAGATGATGGGGGCCACGCTCGATGCCATCGGCGACAAGATCGCGGCGGCTGCCCCACTGCGCCGGCTCGGCCGCGACGACGACATGGCGGGTATCGCCGTGTTTCTCGCCAGCCGGGCTGGGTCCTACCTCACGGGCGCCATCATCCCGGTAGATGGCGGCACCGCGACGACTGCAACGGGCACTCCTCCCGTCATGGGCCACTGACTGGTACGGCTGAACGGGCCTATGGTTGGGAGATGGCCACGATGGATCCACGCACCGAGATCCGGGAGTTTCTCAGCTCGCGTCGCGCTCGCATCGCACCCGAGCAGGCGGGCCTGCCCGCGTACGGCGGCAACCGCCGGGTCAAAGGTCTGCGCCGCGAGGAGGTCGCGCTCCTGGCGGGGGTATCGGTCGACTACTACGTGCGCATGGAGCGCGGCAGCCTCGCCGGTGCCTCCGACGGCGTGCTCGAGGCTTTGGCCTCTGCCTTGCAACTCGACGAAGCCGAGCGCGACCACCTGCTCCACCTCGCGCGCCAATCCAGGGCGCCCCGCAGCCCACGCCGGCGCAGGCCTGCCGTGACGGTGCGCTCGACACTGCAGCAGGTGCTCGAAGCCATCTCCGATGCGCCGGCCTGGATCGGTAACGGCCGTTATGACGTGCTCGCCATGAATCAACTCGCTCGCGCGCTGTATTCACCGGTGCTGGCTGACCCGCGACGGCCCGCGAACACAGCGCGGTTCGTCTATCTGAAGCCTGAGGCGGCCAGAGATTTCTTTGTCGATTACGACCAAGTTGCCGGTGCCGTGGCCGCGAAGCTACGCATGGAAGCCGGTCGCAATCCGCACGACGAGGAGCTGATCGCCCTGGTCTGCGAACTGTCAACGTGCAGTGAGCTATTTCGGCAGCGGTGGGCATCGCAGGACGTGCGGCTGCACCGGTCCGGCCGCAAGCGCATGCACCATCCGATCGTGGGCCAACTCGACTTGGACGTCGAATCCCTGGGACTGCCCGCGGAACCCGGCCTGCATCTCAACATCTACACCGCACCCGTGGGCACACCGGCCGCCGACAAATTGGCGCTCCTGGCGTCGTGGGCGGCCACCCAACAGACGCTGGCGACCGAACTCGAACCACACAACGGATAGTTCAACCCCTTCAGCCGTACTAGGGCGTGTTCCGAAAGTAGCGCCGTCCGCCTGAAGGGCGGGCTCGGCGGCG
>CBRG010000065.1 GCA_000470535.1 Streptomyces sp. AW19M42 | reverse complement strand
CCTCGCTGAACCCGCGGATGACGGTGGGCGACATCATCGGGGAGCCGTACGAGATCCACCCCGAGGTGGCTCCTAAGGGCGACCGCCGGCGCAAGGTCCAGGACCTGCTCGATGTCGTCGGTCTCAACCCGGAGTACATCAACCGCTATCCGCACCAGTTCTCCGGCGGCCAGCGCCAGCGCATCGGCATCGCCCGCGGCCTCGCGCTCAACCCGGAGGTCATCGTCGCGGACGAACCGGTCTCGGCCCTCGACGTCTCCGTCCAGGCGCAGGTCGTCAACCTGCTGGACCGGCTCCAGTCGGAGTTCAACCTGAGCTACGTGTTCATCGCCCACGACCTGTCGATCGTGCGGCACATCTCCGACCGGGTCGGAGTGATGTACCTGGGCCGGTTCGTGGAGATCGGCACCGACGAGGAGATCTACGAGCACCCCACGCATCCGTACACCCAGGCACTGCTCTCCGCCGTGCCGGTGCCGGACCCGATGGCGCGGGAGTACCGCGAGCGGATCATCCTGCACGGCGACGTGCCCTCGCCCGCCAACCCGCCCTCCGGCTGCCGCTTCCGCACCCGCTGCTGGAAGGCGCAGGAGCGGTGCGAGCTGGAGGTGCCGCTGCTGGCCGTCCCGGCGGTCTTCCGGCTGACGGAGACCCCGGCCCGGCACGATTCGGCCTGTCACTTCGCGGAGGAGAAGCGCGTGGTGCCGCCGGAGGGCACGCTGGATGCGGCGCCGGGGGAGGGCCGCCCCGGTCCGGACGTGGAACAGGTGGACAGGGAGGCCCGCAGGCCGCCGGTGTCCCCGCAACCGCCGGTCCCGCCCGGCGCGGACGGCGCGGACGGCGGGCCACCGGAGCCCGGTGAGGGGCCGCCGCCCGCAGGCAGCAGCCGGGCCGACTGACCCGCTCAGGCGTTAACGCACGGGCAACTCGCCCGTCGCACGTCCGATATACGGACCCGTCACCATGAACGACGTACGGCCGTGCGGGTGCCGTGGGCCGGCCGGAGGACGTCAAGTCCCCCGGCCGGCCGCCCGACAGGACCGTGCCGTCACGGCCCTCTTGTCGGGAGGCCGGGCTCGGTGGAGTATCGCTGGGTGATACTCACGCGGGGAGCAAGAGTCACGGGTTCCGTCCTCTGCGGCGTGCTGGCGGTGATCGTCGCGAGCTGGCTCGTACGGGACATCAGGGCAGTGGAGTTCGACCAGCTGCTGCGGTACTGGGCCGGTTTCCTCGACGCCCGCCCCCGCGCGCTGCCCGCGACGTCGGGCACGGACGCCGTGCTGCTCGTGGTCTACGTGGTCGCCGCCGTCGCCGCGCTCCGCTCCGCCGTCGCCGCCACGGTGCTCGTCGCCACCGGAGTGGTCACGATCGCCGTACGGCTGCCCGGACTCTGGAGCATCGGCAGCCGCGCGATGGAGTCGTCCTTCTCGGACGACCTGCGCGGCCGGGCGCTGATCTGCGCCTTCGCCGCCCTCGCGGCGGGCATCGCGCTCCTCATCACCGCCGGGGCCGGGCGCCGTCCGCCGGCCGGCTCCTACGAGCAACTGCCCACCCGGCCGGGACCGGGCGCCTCGGTCACCGCGTTCCTGCTGCTGTGTGCGGCCGGCGCGGTGCTGGTCGCCTGGGAGATCCGACAGGTCGTGAAGTACCCGGAGGTCTTCCCCGACTGGTACGTGGGCGGCGACCGGCTGATGCACGGGCTGGTCGATCCGCCCGTGGGCTGGGCGAGCGTGCTGACGGCCCTGCTCTGCCTGTTCGCGGGGGTGAGCGCGCTCTCCCACGCCGTGCACTCCAGGCCGTTCGGTCTGGTGGCCGCCGCGCTGCTGCTGCCCGGCGGGGTGTCCGGTGTGGCCCTGGCCGTGCACTACGAACTGTTCGACCACTTCGGTTCGCTGTCGACCGAGACCCAGCTCACGCTGGCCAGCTGGTTCTTCCAGGCGTTCGTCGCCGTCCTGGTGCTCATCGCGCTGGCCCCCAGGGGCTTCGCGGACGTCCCCGGCCCGTTCGTACCGGGGTACGGGCAACAAGGCTACGGGCAGCCGGGATACGGAACGCCCGGTTACGACACCGAGGCGCAACCCGGACGGGACGCCGGCCCGTACCCGGGGCAGCAGCCGCCCGCACCGGGGTACGGATACCCGCAGGGCGGCGGCTTCGGACCGCCTCCGCCGCCCTCCCAGCCACCGCCGGGCTGGTAGCGGGGAGGCCTACGAGGCCGGACCCGCCAGCGACCGCTTCAGGAAGTCCACCTGGAGCAGCAGCAGGTTCTCGGCCACTTTCTCCTGCGGGGTCATGTGGGTCACCCCGCTCAGCGGCAGCACCTCGTGGGGCCGCCCCGCGGCGAGCAGCGCCGAGGAGAGCCGCAGCGTGTTCGCGACCACCACGTTGTCGTCCGCGAGCCCGTGGATGATCATCATCGGCCGCACCCGCTCGGCGGCGTGCGACAGCCCCTCGTCGTCGAGCAGCGAGTTGTACGCGTACACCTCGGGCTGGACCGTCGGGTCGCCCAGGTAGCGCTCGCTGTAGTGGGTGTCGTAGAGCCGCTGGTCGGTCACGGGGGCGCCCACGACGGCCGCGTGGAACACATCGGGCCGCCGGAGCGCGGCCATACCGGCCAGGGAGCCGCCGAACGACCAGCCACGGATGGCGACCCGCTCCAGATCCAGCGGGAACCGCTCCGCGAGCGCGTGCAGCGCCTCGACCTGGTCGTCGAGGGCGAGGGCCAGGTTGTGCTTGACCGCCTTCTCCCAGCCGGGCGAACGGCCCGGGGTGCCCCGGCCGTCCGCGACGATCACGGCGAAACCCTGATCCGCGAACCACTGCGAGGTGAGATGGGTGTTGTGGGTGGCGACCACCCGGCGTCCGTGCGGCCCGCCGTACGGATCCATCAGAACCGGAAGCGGACCATCCGATTCCTTGTATCCGGTGGGGAGCAGCACGGCGCACGGAATCCGCCGTGCGCCCCCTTCGGTGAACTGAGTCCGGACGGACAGCACCGGCTGCTCCGCGTGGTTCGCCACGGTGGTGATCCGCTTGCCGTCCCGGAACACCTGGGCGGTCGTTCCCGGCCGGTCCGGGGAGGTGGACACCAGCACCGTCACCCCGCCGGCCCGGACCGCGGAATGCACGCCCACGCCCTCCGAGACCCGCTCCACGCCCAGCTCGTTGACCCGGTAGACATGGGTCTCGCCGATCTCGGGCGCGGCCGCCGTCTCCCCCGCGGAGGCCACCACCAGGATGTCCGAGACACCGATGTCCAGCACCGACTGGATCTGCAACTGCGCCCCGGTCAGCAGCCGGTCCCCGACCGCGAGGACCCGCGCCCCGCCCTCGTCCGCGATCCGGACCAGCCGCCCGTCCGGCGCCCACGCCGGCACCCCCGGGAACAGGTCCAGCCAGACCGGGTCCTCGTCGACGTGCACGGTCCGGGTCGTGCCGGTCTCCGGGTCCACCGCGAGATGGAGCTGGCTCTGCTGGTCACGGGCCTGCACAAGCAGCAGCGGCGCCCCTGCCGACGACCAGTGCACCCGAGCCAGATAGGGGAACCGGGCCCGGTCCCACACCACTTCGGCGCGCTCCCCGGCCAGGTCCACGACGAAGAGCCGCACCTCGGCGTTGGGTGTACCGGCCGCCGGGTACGCGATCTCGGCGGGCTTGCGCTCCGGATGCGCCGGGTCGGAGATCCACCACCGCCGCACCGGGCTGTCGTCGACCCGGGCGACCAGCAGCCGGTCCGACTCGGGCGACCACCAGAAGCCCCGCGAGCGCTGCATCTCCTCGGCCGCGATGAACTCCGCCAGGCCGTAGGAGACCTGCGCGTCCTCCGGCTCCGCGAGCGCCCTGTCCTCCTCGCCCCCGGCCCCCACGACGCGCAGTGCACCCTTGGACACGTATGCGATGTGTCGTCCGTCCGGGGAGGGGCGCGGGTCGATCACCGGACCGGGCACGGGCAGCGCACGCGCCGTGCCCGCACGCAGCCGCGCGACGTACACCTTCCCCGAGAGTGCGAACGCCGCCAACTCGGCGGCCGCGTCCAGCGCGTACCCCACGACCCCCGACGCCCCCTCGCGGCT
>CBRG010000064.1 GCA_000470535.1 Streptomyces sp. AW19M42 | reverse complement strand
ATCGCCGGACGGGCTTGATGTGACCGGGGAGGCTTGATGTGACCGGCGGGCCTGATGCGGCCGGGGAGCCTGATGCGGCCGGACGGGATTGATCTCACTCACAGCCTGGCGATGTCGCCCCGCGTCATCCGGGGTGCATGGCGGGGCGGGGTGTTGCCCGAGAGCATGATCAGGCGGGCGGCCCGGTGGCGCTGGCCCTCGTAGGGGGACAGCAGGGTCAGCATCTCCTCGTCGTCGGCGTTCCGGTTGCCGGCCAGCGCGTGGCCGACGATGCCGGGCAGGTGGAAGTCCCCGACCGTCACCGCGTCCGGGTCGCCGTTGGAGCGTTGCAGGGTCTCAGCGGCAGTCCAGGGGCCGATGCCCGGGATCGCCTGGAGGCGGGCCATCGCCTCGGTCAGCTCCATGGCGGCGGCCTCCTCCATGCGGCGGGCCACCCGGACCGCGCGCAGGATCGTCGCGGAGCGCTTGCTGTCCACGCCCGCGCGGTGCCACTCCCAGGACGGGATCAGCGACCAGGTGCGGGCGTCCGGCATGACGTACAGGCCGTACTCCTGCGGGCCCGGGGCCGGCTCCCCGTACTTGCGGACCAGGAGGCGCCAGGCGCGGTACGCCTCGTCCGTGGTGACCTTCTGCTCCAGGACCGACGGGATCAGGGACTCCATCACCAGGCCGGTGCGCAGCAGCCGCAGTCCCGGCCGCCGGTGATGGGTCACGGCGAGCAGCCGGTGGCGCGGGGTGAAGGCCTCCGGTTCGTCGGACGCGCCCAGCAGCGTCGGCAGCTGGTCCAGCAGCCAGGCCGCGCCGGGCCCCCAGGCGGCCGCCTCGATCCGTCCTTCGCGGGCGACGACATGGAGGGTGCCGGGGCCCGCGGGGGTGCGGCTGGCGCGGCGGACGGAGCCGTCGGCGGACATCCGGAAGGTCGGGTCTGCGGGGCCTCGGCGCAGCGGGCCGAGAACGAGCCGCAGGTCGAACGGGCCCGGCGGGGTCCAGTCGCGGGTCAGCGCCACCGGCTCGGGCGTCGTCACCTGGCGCGGGACGGCCGCGTGCGCGGCGCTGCGGGGTGCGAATCGTCCTGCCACGGGTGAGGGTCCTCGGTAGTCGGGGGTGCCTGTCGAGGGTACGGCTGTTTCCGGCCAGTCGGGGCGTCCCACGAGAAGCGGACCGCCCCGGTCATTCGTCCGAGGAGAAACGCACCGATGCGGCGGGCAGGTGCGCCCCGCACCAGATCCGCACACCGTCGCGCAGTTCGTTGTCCGCGCCGACCTTGGCCCCGTCCCCGACAACCGCGCCGGCCAGCACCGTACGGCTGCCGATCCTGGCCCCCGCTCCGACCAGGGAGTCCGTGATCACGGCGCCCGGTTCGACGATCGCGCCCGCGAGGACCGTGGAGCCCTCGATCCGGGCGCCCGCGCCGATCACGGCGTCGGCGCCGATGACCGTACCGCCGGAGAGTTTGGCGTCGGCGGCGACGGTGGCGGTCGGCAGCACGAGCCGGTCGCCGCAGCGGCCGGGGACGGCCGGGGAGGGCGCGCGGCCCAGCACCAGGTCGGCGGAGCCGCGTATGAAGGCCTGCGGGGTGCCGAGATCCAGCCAGTACGTGGAGTCGACCATGCCCTGGAGATGGGCGCCGGAGGCAAGGAGCCCGGGGAAGGTCTCGCGCTCCACCGAGACCGGCCGGCCGGCCGGGATGGTGTCGATGACAGAGCGCCGGAAGATGTACGCGCCCGCGTTCACCTGGTCGGTGACGATCTCCTCCGGGGTCTGCGGCTTCTCCAGGAACGCGGTGACCCGGCCGGTGTCGTCCGTCGGTACGAGACCGAACGCGCGCGGGTCGTCGACCCGGGTGAGGTGGAGCGAGACATCCGCTCCGGAGTCGGCGTGCGAGGTGACCAGCGCCCGGATGTCGAGGCCGGTGAGGATGTCGCCGTTGAAGATGAGGACCGGCTCGTCCGGCCCCGAGGTGAGCCGTGCGGCGACGTTGCGGATGGCGCCGCCGGTGCCGAGCGGTTCGCGTTCGGTGACGTACTCGATGTGGAGGCCGAACTCCGAGCCGTCGCCGAAGTACGGCTCGAAGACCTCGGCCAGGTAGGACGTCGCGAGGACGATGTGCTCGACCCCGGCGGCACGGGCACGCGCCAGCTGGTGCGTGAGGAAGGGGACGCCCGCTGCCGGAACCATGGGTTTCGGAGTGTGCACCGTGAGCGGGCGCAGTCGGGTTCCCTTGCCGCCGACCAGGAGGATCGCTTCTTTTGCCTCTGTCACAGCACTGTCTCTGCTTCCTGCTGGGGCCGGGCCTGGTGAAAAGCTGTTGTCCGATTTCCGCTGGATCAGCGCGGGGCGTCCGGGGCGGCCGAAGGCGAGGCGCCGGAGTGTCCTCGATGGGGCCTCCCCCCGCTCGAACGAAGCCGAGAGCTTGGGGAAGGAGCCATTCGGGCACTTCGGCGACGCCGCGAGCGGCCGTGCCGGACGCCCCGCGCCCGGCGGAGATCGGACAACAGCTTCTTAAGGCTGGCCAGTGTATGCAGACCGGAGGGGGTGCCCTCGGTCAGCAGCCCGCAGCAGGACCCGGGCACCGTCGGCGCCGTTGTCTTCTTTCCGGGTCAGCGGCCCTGGAGTCTGGCCGAGCTGGTCCGGGTCGTGCCGAGCTTCTTGTAAAGACGTGCTCCGGGGCATTCGGTTGCGAAACCGTCCCGGTGGCCGGAGATGACGTTGAGTTTGACCTTCTTGCCCTTCTTGTACTTGTTGCTTCCGCCCGACACCAGGGTCACCTTGCCCTTCGGGTTGGCCTTGAAGAGGCCGAGCTTCCAGGCGGTGAGCTTGGCGACGGCGTTGACCGACGCGGCGGGCGGGTTGGTGCCGCTGAAGGTTCCGAGCACCACGACGCCCATGGTGTTGGTGTTGAAACCGAGGGTGTGCGCGCCCATGACGGCCTTCGTCACGCCGCCGGCCCGGCCCTCGTAGATGTTTCCGCACTTGTCGACGGCGAAGTTGTAGCCGATGTCTCGCCAGCCGTTGCTCTTGACGTGGTAGCGGTAGATGCCGCGCAGCACCGAGGGCGCCTGGGAGCAGGTGTAGTTGTTGCCGGTGGCGCTGTGGTGGACGAAGGCCGCCTTGACGGTCTTGGTGTAGGCGAAGGCCTTCTCGCGGATCTTCTCGTCGGCGCCCCAGCCCTTGCGGGTGATGATGCGCGGGCGGGGTCCGATGTACGGCTTGGCGCCCGGTGCGAAGCCGGCGGCCGCGTCGGTCGCGGACCTGCTCAGGGCGGGGAGTGCGGTGGCGCCCTGAGCCGCGGCGCGGCCGGCGCCGGCCGCGCCGGTGGCGGGCAGCTCCTGCGGGTCCTTGCCGGGGTCGACGAGTTCGAGGTGCAGCCCGGCGGGCAGCGGTACGGGGGTGGCGGCCGCGTCGCGGGTGCCGGAGGCGTCCGGGGCCTCGGGGTCCACCCGGACCTCGACGCCGTCGGACGCGCCGACCCAGAGCGGGGCGGTGGAGCCTCGGACTGCGCCCGATTCGCGTTCGGCGGTGCCGGGGTCGGCGGAGTGCTCCGCGTTGTGCGTCTCCAGGTCCTGCCAGCCGGACCAGCGGCCGGTGGCGGTGGAGCGGGTACGGACCTGGGCGGTGCCGTGGAGTTCGGTGTTCACGTCGTCCCAGACGACGCCGACCATGGAGAACGGGTGGACGTCGCGCTCGGTCAGCCCTTGTCCGGCGGCTGGTGAGACGGGTTCACCGGGGGCCCGCGCGGAGGCGGTGGACAGCGGGGACAGGGCGAGCGACTGCGTCGAACCGGGCAGCGCGGCGGGTTCGGGCGCCTCGGCGGGCACGGAGCCCGCGGTGGTCGAGTGGGCGGGGGTGTCGGAAGCGGCGCCCGCGGGCGCGGCGAGCGGCAGCGCGAGGGCTGCCGCGCAGGTGACACCAATGGAGGATGCAATGAAGGCACGCATACAGATGATCCTGGGCACAGTCGGACAACTCCGGCGACCGGTGATTCTTGCGGCAATTGACGGGCCGTCTGCCGAACCGGTGTACGGGTCACCCGAGGCGCCCGGCCCGGCCCGCCGCCTCCACGTACCCTTGCGCGGATGAATGCCAGCGACCGTACCCCTGCCGACCTGCTGCGTTCCGCGCTCGCCGCGGACCCGGCCCGCCCCATGGTCACTTTCTACGACGACGCCACCGGAGAGCGCGTCGAACTGTCGGTGGCCACCTTCGCCAATTGGGTGGCCAAGACCGCCAACCTGCTTCAGGGCGACCTCGCCGCGGCGCCCGGCGACCGGCTCGCCCTGCTGCTCCCCGCGCACTGGCAGTCCGCGGTCTGGCTGCTCGCCTGTTCCTCGGTCGGCGTCGTCGCGGAGGTGGGGGGCGACCCCGCCACCGCCGATCTGGTCGTCACCGGACCGGACACGCTGGAGGCCGCGCGGGCCTGCCGCGGCGAGCGGATCGCGCTGGCGCTGCGCCCGATGGGCGGCCGGTTCCCGCAGCCGCCGGAGGGCTTCGCGGACTACGCGGTGGAGGTGCCGGGCCAGGGCGACCGGTTCGCCCCGTTCACCCCGGTGGACCCGGACGCGCCGGCGCTGACCGTGGGCGATGTCGCGCTCAGTTCGGCGGAACTGGTCGCGCGGGCTCGTGCGGACGGTGCGGCGCTGGGCCTGGGTGCCGGATCGCGGCTGCTCTCGGGGCGTACGTACGACACCTGGGACGGCCTGAGCGCGGGGCTGTTCGCACCGCTGGCGACCGGAGGTTCCGTGGTGCTGTGCCGGCACCTCGGGGAGCTGGGCGAGGACGGGCTGGCGCAGCGCGTCGAGAGCGAGCGGGTCACCCGGACCGTGTGACAGCGGTCCGTGCGGCGGCGCTCCGGGTGGGACCCGGGGCGCCGCGGTACGACAAGCGGTCCGAGGGCCACCCGTCCGGCCCATCGTGGGCCGAGCCCTCCGGGCGATACGTCAACTCCGGTACATGATCTGCGGTACAGACCACTCAAGGCACAACCAAGCGTGAGGTTCAGCCGTCTACTTCTGCAACCGGCGGCCCATCGCGCCGCCGAATGTGAAGGATGGACGCAGACGTGACCGAAAGTGCCGGCACTCCGGCCGACCCCGACGACTCGGCCGCGGGCGAGGGCCAGACGCCGGAGGGGTCGCCCGGCGCGGAGCCCGGCGAGGAGTCCGCGCCGGAGAACACCCCCGCGAGCGCCCCGGGCGGCGAGACCCGCAGCGGCTCCGGCAGTGGGCCGGGCGACGGGGCCGGCGACGGGGCCGGCGACGGGGCCGGCAGCGGATCGGGCGACGGGGCCTCGGGCGGCGCGCCGTCCGAGGGGCCCGTGCCGACCCTCGACATCACCGTCAAGCGCAAACGCCACTGGCTGCGCTGGACCGCGCTCGGGGCCTCGTTCGTCGTCCTCGTGGCGGCGGGCGCCGGCTGGTGGCTGTACAAGAAGCTCGACGGCAACATCAAGACCGACACCTCCGCGGCCGCCGAGCTCAAGGCGTACGAGAAGGAGCGCCCGCCCTCCGTCGTCCACAACGCGGAGAACATCCTGCTCATCGGCTCCGACAGCCGGGCCGGGGACAACCGCAAGTACGGCCGCGACGACGGCGGCAGCCAGCGCTCGGACACCACGATCCTGCTGCACCTGGCCGCGAACCGGAAAAGCGCCACCGCGATGTCCATCCCGCGCGACCTGATGGCGGACATCCCGTCCTGCCACAAGGCGGACAAGACTGCCAGCAGACCGCAATTCGCCCAGTTCAACTGGGCGTTCGAGTTCGGTGGAACCGCCTGCACCATCCGTACCGTCGAAAAGATGACGGGCGTGCGCATCGACCACTACATGGTCGTCGACTTCAACGGCTTCAAGGACATGGTCGACGCGGTGGACGGCGTGGAGATCTGCCTCAAGGAACCGATCAACGACAGCGCGGCCCACCTCAAGCTCCCGGCGGGCCGCGAGAGGCTCAACGGCGAGCAGGCGCTGGGGTACGTACGGGTCCGCAAGTCGATCGGCAACGGCAGCGACACCGAGCGGATGGACCGCCAGCAGCAGTTCCTGGGCGCGCTCGTCAACAAGGTGCAGAGCAACGGCGTACTCCTCAACCCGACCAGGCTCTACCCGGTCCTGGACGCGGCGACGAAGGCGCTGACCACGGACCCGGGGCTGGACACCCTGAAGGACCTGTACGACCTGGTACGCGGCATGCGCAACGTACCGACCGACAAGGTTCAGTTCCTGACCGTTCCCCGGCAGCCGTACTCCGCCAACCGGAATCGTGACGAACTGGTACAACCCGATGCGGCCAGGCTCTTCAAACAACTGCGCGACGACAAGCCGCTCAAGGTGGTTCCCGCAGATCAGCTCAACGGTGACGACGGCAAGAACGCCGATCACGGGGAGAGTTCGGAACATTCACAGGATGGAGACAGCAACGGCCGGTCCGGCGAGCCCACGGACGGGGAATCGGGTGCGACAGGCGCCCCGGGACCCGGTCCCACCCCCACCTACTCGGGTAACAACGCCGCGACCGACCTGTGCAAGCAGTAAAGCAATTGCCAAGCAGCCATCAACGTTCGGCGCACAATGGGAAGAATGCCCGGTTGTAAGGGCCGTGGAATATGTCACGCCCATCGCTCGGCGCCGAACCGGACGGATAGTGTGACGCGATCCGGTTGCTCCGGCCCCTCGGGCCGAGCACTTCCGGAGCGAAAGATTGAGCGCCTTTCGGGGGAGGCGCCTCGCGTGGCACCGACGGAGGACTCAAGCAACCGTGGATGCACAAGGCCGTGGGCGGGCGGAAGACATCGATCCCGCAGACCAATGGGTCCTCAACCCGGACACCGGCGATTACGAACTGCGACTGAACCAACCCGGAGGGCATTCGGGCGGCGGCCAGGCCCCTTCGTCGCCTCGCGGCGCCCGGCGCCCGGACGCCGGCCGTGAGAACGCCGGCCGACGACGGGACTCCCCGCGCGACGGTGGCGGACGTGGTGCCGGGCCCGGCCGCGAGGTGCCCAGGCAGGGCGGTCGCCGCTCGGCCCGCGACCAGGAGGCCCGCGCCCAGGAGAAACCGGGTTCGCCCTCGAAGGAGAACAGCGCCGGCCGCCGCAAGCGCAAGGCCCCGAAGGCCCGCCGCAAGAAGGCGCTGATCTGGACGGGCGGCGTGACGGCGTTCCTGGTCGTCGGAGCCTCGGTCGGCGGTTACCTGCTGTACCAGCACTTCAACGGCAACCTGAACTCCGTGGACATCGGCGACGCCGGCAACAAGGACGTCGTCACCGCGAACGCGCCCCTCAACATATTGGTCATCGGCACGGACAAGCGGACCGGCAAGGGAAACGAGGGCTACGGCGACAAGGGCAGTACCGGCCATGCCGACACCAACATCCTGTTCCACGTCTCCGAGGACCGCACCAACGCCACCGCGCTGAGCATCCCGCGTGACCTCGTCACCAACATCCCGGAGTGCAAGTCAAGGCAGCCGGACGGCTCCGACAAGGTCATCCCGGGCACGGACAACATCCGGTTCAACGTCAGCCTCGGCCAGTCGGGCCGCGACCCGGGCTGCACGATGGAGACCGTCAAGGAGCTCACCGGCCTCAAGGTCGACCACTTCATGATGGTCGACTTCAACGCGGTCAAGGAGCTGTCCACCGCGGTCGGCGGTGTGAACGTCTGCCTCGCGAGGGCGATCAAGGACGCGGACTCCCACCTGGACCTGTCGGCGGGCCCGCACAAGATCCAGGGCGAGGACGCGCTGGCGTTCGTACGGACCCGGCACAGCTTCGCCAACGGCAGCGACCTGGACCGGATCAAGGTCCAGCAGCAGTTCATCGGTTCGATGATCCGGCAGATGAAGTCGGACGACACACTGACCAGTCCGACGAAGCTCTTCAAGCTGGCGGACTCGGCGACGAGGGCCCTGACGGTCGACAAGGCCATCGGCTCGGTGCCGAAGCTGACCAAGCTCGCCAAGGAACTCACCAAGATCGACACGAAGAACATCTCGTTCGTCACCCTTCCGGTGATCGACAACCCGGCCGAGCCGAAGCCGATCACGGTCGTCGTGGACCCGGTGAAGGCGCCCCAGCTGTTCTCGATGATGCAGGCGGACACCTCGCTGACCGAGGTGGCCGCACAGAAGAAGGCGGCCAAGGGCAAGCAGGACGCACTCCTCAAGGGCACCAAGGCGGCGGCGGGCGACGTGCGCGTCGACGTCTACAACGGCGGCGAGACCCCCGGAGCCGCTCAGCAGACCGTGACCTGGCTGCAGAACGAGAAGGGCGTCCTCAAGTCCACGAACAAGGCCAACGCCCCGGCGAAGGCCGCCAAGACCACGCTTGAGTACGCCCCGAACCAGGCGGACCAGGCACGGGCGCTCGCCGCGATGATGGGGCTCCCCGGCTCGGCCCTCAAGAAGGGCACCACCGATGCCGAAGGGCTCCAGGCGATGGTCCTGACGCTGGGGGCGGACTTCAAGAGCGCGGGCACCCCGATCACCGGGCCGGCCAAGATCGACATTCCGAAGGCCAGTGCCGACAAGGCAGAGTGCGCCAAGTGACACCGGGTCACTGCGCGATATCGCGAGTCTGAGCAGCAGGGGGGACCCGGTGGGACGGAGCAGCACGCCAGGGGAGGGAACGCGACCACGGGTCCGGCATGCCGGTCAACTCGGCTGGGACGACGGTCTCTACGAGGACGGGAAGGGCGACGCCCCGGCACCCGACGGGAGCGGGGACGACGTCGGCAGCGGTCGCTCCGAGGGGAGCCCAGGCGCCCGCCGCGCCGCGGGCAGCGGCGGGCGCCGGGACCGGCCCCACCGCGCCGGCAGGACGAAGAAGCGGCGGATACTGCGCTGGATAGCCTTCTCCCTCGCCTTCGTCATACTCGGCACCGGCGCGGCCGGTTATCTCTGGTACGAGCACCTGAACGGCAACCTCCGCAAGGGGGCGCGCAGCGCGGGCAACAGCGCGGCGAAGAAGACCGCGCCGAACGCCGCGGGCCAGACCCCGCTGAACCTCCTGCTGATCGGCTCCGACAGCCGCAACAGCAAGGAGAACCTGAAGCTCGGCGGCTCGAAGGAGAGCGTGGGCGGGACACCGCTGGCCGACGTGCAGATGCTGCTCCACGTCTCGGCCGACCGGAAGAACGCCTCGGTCGTCAGCATCCCCCGTGACACCCGCGTCGACATCCCGGCGTGCGAGAACCCCGACACCCACCAGAAGTACCCCGCCACCAACGGCATCATCAACGAGACGCTGCGCGGTGGCCCCGGCTGCACCCTGGACACCTGGGAGAAGCTCACCGGGGTCTACATCGACCACTGGATGATGGTCGACTTCGCGGGTGTGGTGGACATGGCGGACGCCGTGGGCGGCGCCTGGGTGTGTGTGAAACAGAACGTCAACGACGTGTCCAAGCCCGGTGTGCCCGGTGGCTCCCATCTGCGGCTGACGGCGGGCAAGCACAAGATCCAGGGCGAGGACGCGCTGAAGTGGCTGCGCACCCGGCACGCCTTCGAGAGCGACATCGGCCGGTCCAAGGCCCAGCACATGTACCTGAACTCGGTCCTGCGTGAGCTGAAGAGCCAGGACGCGTTCACGGACTCCGGCCGGCTGATGAACCTCGCCGAGACCGCGACCAAGTCGCTCCAGGTCTCCGAGGAGATCGGCACGGTGAAGAAGCTGTTCGACCTCGGCATGCAGCTGAAGAACGTGCCGCTGGACAAGATGAACATGCTGACGATGCCGCGGATCGCCGACCCCGAGGACCCCGATGCCCACGTACTGCCGAAGCCGGGCTCCGCGGACAAGCTCTGGGGGCTGATCCGGGACGACCAGTCGCTCGACCCCAAGGACCGCGCCAAGGCGAAGAAGAAGACGGCGGCCGGACCGGAGGCCGGCGCTCCCGCCTCCCTCGGGGTGACGGTCGTCAACGGCACCTCCGCCGACGGCCAGGCCCCCACCCAGGGCCGTGCCGGGGTCGTCCGGGACCTGCTGAAGGCCAAGGGGTTCACCGAGGCGGACACCTCGACCGATCCCGGATCGGCGCGGACGACCGAGGTGACCTACCCGAAGAGTTCCGGCGCCCAGGGCAGGTCGGACGCGCTGTCGGTCGCCAAGGCGCTGTCGATACCGACGAGCGCCGTGAAGGAGACCCCGGACGGGGCCGGGCTGACGCTCACGGTCGGCTCTGACTGGAGGACGGGTTCCACGTTCCCGAAGGCCGCGGCGGACGACAGCGATCCGCTGGAGGACACCGAGTCGGTCAACGGTGCCAAGGCGGACGAGTGCATGGACGTGTACTGGCCGTACCGCCAGATGTAGCGGGCGCGCGTCCTCGGGGTCTCGGGGGGCCTCGGGGGCGCTGGGTGGCAGAACCCCACCGGGCGGCGATATGCGGCCGTCCCGTTACCGCGAATGGGGGAACCCCGACGCGCGCCGCCGGGTTGCGGGCCGGGATGCAGATCGTATGGGCCTACCGTGCGACAGATCCCCTTGCACCGCGGAGGTGTCCCCCCGTGCCCACGCCGCACCGCTCCCCCCGTCCGCCCCGGCCCCGTGCCGCTCCCCCGCAGCGCAGACGGCCCAGAAAGCAGGACGAGAGACCACGCTGGGGCATGCGGATGGCGACCGGTCTCTCCGTGCTGGTCCTCGGGGCCGGTGGCATCGGCCATGCCGTCGTGACCAACCTGGAGAGCGGGATCGACCGGATCGACCCGTTCAAGGACATGAAGAACCGGCCCTCGGGCGGTCACGGCATGAACCTGCTGCTGGTCGGCACCGACGGCCGCGACAAGATCACCAATGAGGAGAAGGCGAAGTACCGGCTGGGCGGTGCGCCCTGCCACTGCACCGACACGGTCATGCTGGTGCACCTGTCGGCGGACAAGAAGCGGGCCAGCATCGTCAGCCTGCCGCGCGACAGCTACGCCGAGATCCCCGAGCACCGGGACCAGACCACCGGCGAGGAGCACGCGGCCCACCCGGTGAAGCTGAACGCCGCCTATGCGGAGGGCGGGCCCAATCTGACCGTGCGGACCGTCGAGCACATGACGGGCGTCAAGGTCGACCACTATCTGGAGGTCGACTTCACCAGCTTCATGACGACGGTCGACACCCTGGGCGGGGTACGGATCTGCACCACCCGGCCGATGAGGGACTCCTACACGGGTCTCGATCTCGCGGCGGGCACCCACGAGCTGGACGGCGGCCAGGCGCTCCAGTACGTACGCTCCCGGCACATCGACGGCGCCGCCGACCTGGGCCGGATGCAGCGCCAGCAGAAGTTCATGGCCTCGCTGATCAACCAGGCGACCAGCAGCGGGGTGCTGCTGAATCCGGTGAGGTTCCGCGAGGTCGCCTCGACGATGCTGAAGTCGGTACGGGCCGACAAGGGCTTCGGTACGCAGCAGATGCTGGACCTCGGCCAGGCGATGCGGGGCTTCTCCGCCGCCTCGTCGGAATTCACCTCGGTGCCGATGAGCGATGTCGCCTACCCGGTCAAGGGCATCGGCTCGACGGTGAAATGGGACCCGAAGAAGTCGAAGCAGCTGTTCCAGGCGCTGCGCGAGGACAGACCGCTCACGGTGAAGCGGCCCGAGCAGGCGCCTGCGAAGAAGGTGGACGTGCCGCCGCAGCAGATCCGGGTCCAGGTCTACAACGGGACCCCGAAGGACGGCCTCGGTGGCACGGTCGACGCCGCACTGCACGGCACCGGCTTCGACACCACCCGCGCCCCGCTCAACGGGGAGCAGCGCGATCTCAAGCACACCCTGGTCACGTACGACCCGCGCTGGGACCGGTCCGCGAAGTCGCTGGCGGCAGCGCTGCCGGGGGCGGAGCTGAGGCCGGTGAAGGGCCAGGGCGCCACGATGAAGGTGACCGCGGGCGCGGACTACGCCACGGTGGAGCGGGTCCGGGCCGATGAGCCCGATCCGAGCAGGTTCGGGGCGGTCACGGGCGACGAGGTGACGTGCCCGTAGGCCAGTAGGCACCGCAGGTACCGGTTTGCCACAGCGCCGCGAGCGCCCCGGCCCTCAGTCCTCGATGCCGTCGGCGGCGCGCTTCTCGCGCAGTTCCCTGATCGCGCGGCGCCGGGCCAGCCGGTGCGTACGACGGATCTGCGCCTCCTGGTAGCGCCGGTTGTCGCGCTCGGTCTCCGGGATGACCTGCGGTACGGCGCGGGGGCGGCCGTCCGCGTCGACCGCCGCGAACACCAGGTAGGCGCTGCCGACCTGCTGCGCCGGGGTCGACTCGTTCCACCGCTCGGCCATGACGCGGACGCCGACCTCCATCGAGGAGCGGCCGGTCCAGTTCACCTGGGCGCGGACGTGAACAAGGTCACCCACGCGGACCGGCTCCAGGAAGACCATCTCGTCCATCGAGGCCGTCACGGCGGGGCCGCCGGAGTGCCGGCCCGCCACGGCGCCCGCCGCGTCGTCGACCAGCTTCATGATCACGCCGCCGTGCACCGTACCCAGCAGATTCGTGTCGGTGCCGGTCATGATGTGGCTGAGGGTGGTCCGGGAGGCCGCGGTCGGCTTGCCCGGAATGTCGCCCTCCGGGCGCGGGGCCTGATCTGTCATGCCCTCCACCTTATGCGGGGGCTTCGAGCCCGTCGCAATGCATCAGCTTCGCAACAGCCCGGGTCCGATTTCCCTTACACCCTGTAATAGCAGTGGGCCCGGCCTGCACACTGGATCGCATGAACGATTGGCCCGAGGGCTGGAACGACGACAACCGCGGCGGCAACCGCTACGGGCAGGGAAGCGCGAGCGACCGGCCCGAGAGCGCCCGCGCGATGCCGCACGTCCAGCGCCCCGTCCCGCCCCAGCAGCCCGCTCCCTCGCAGCGGCGCCCCGCTCCGCCGAGACAGCGGCAGGTTCCGCAGCAGCCCGGCGGCTACGACGAAGGCCCTCAGTACGACAGCGGCTACAACACGGGCCAGGTCTACGGCGGCGGCAGCGGCGGGCGGGGCGACCAGGGCGGCGGAGCGGGCGACGCCGGATACGTCCAGGGCCGGCCGGCGGCCGCGCCTGACTGGCGACGCCGGATCAAGATCGGCGCGCTGGTGCTGGTGGTCGTGGTGCTCGGGGTGTCCATCGGCACGTATTTCTGGGCCGACTCCAAGCTGAAGCGCGATGTCGACCTCTCCAAGGTCATCGAGCGGCCGAAGTCGGGTGACGGCACGAACTACCTGATCGTCGGCTCCGACAGCCGCGAGGGCATGACGGCAGAGGACAAGAAGAAGCTCCACACCGGCTCCGCCGAGGGCAAGCGGACCGACTCGATGATGATCCTGCACGACGGCGGGGACGGCCCGACGCTGGTCTCGCTGCCGCGTGACTCGAACGTCGAGATCCCGTCGTTCGTCGGCTCCGAATCCGGCAAGAAGTACGAGGGCAAGGGCCGCACGACCAAGCTGAACGCCGCGTACGCCGAGGACGGGCCAGAACTGCTCGTCCGTACCGTCGAGTTCAACACCGGCCTGCACATCGACCACTACGTCGAGATCGGCTTCGGCGGCTTCGCCCAGATCGTGGACGCGATCGGCGGGGTCGAGCTCGACATCCCCAAGGCGTTCAAGGACAAGAACTCCGGCGCCGACTTCAAGGCGGGCAAGCAGACGCTGAACGGCGAGCAGTCCCTCGCCTTCGTCCGCACCCGGTACGCCTTCGCGGCCAGCGACCTGGACCGTACGAAGAACCAGCAGAAGTTCCTCGCGGCGCTGGCGAACCAGACGGCCACGCCGTCCACGATCCTCAACCCGTTCAAGCTGTACCCGACGATGGGCGCCGGCCTGGACACCCTGGTCGTCGACAAGGACATGTCCCTCTGGGACCTGGGCCAGATGTTCTTCGCCATGAAGGGCGTCACGGGCGGCGACGGCAAGTCGATGAACATGCCGATCTCCGGCTCCTCCGGCGGCAACCTGGTCTGGGACAAGGCCAAGGTCAAGCAGCTGGTCGAGCAGCTCAACAACGACGAGAAGGTCACGGTCTCGGACAACTGAGACGGTCGCACCATGACGGCCCCGCCGCCCGGCGGGGCCGTTCGCCGTCCCGCCCGCGCGACAGGCCCTAGGGTGAGCCGATGTCAACGATCAAGCAGTTCCAGGTCACCTTCGACTGCGCGGACCCCGAGCGCGTCGCCCGTTTCTGGTGCGAGGTACTGGGGTACGTGGCCCCGGCGCCGCCGGAGGGGTTCGCCTCGTGGGACGACTACAACAGCACGCAGCCGGCCGAGAGCCGGGGCGCGTGGTTCTCCTGTTCCGACCCCTCGGGGGTGGGCCCGCGACTGTTCTTCCAGCGCGTCCCCGAGGGCAAGGTCGTCAAGAACCGGGTGCATCTCGATGTACGGGTCGGCACCGGGCTGGTGGGGGAAGAGCGCCTCGCCGCACTTGAGGCCGAGTGCGTACGTCTGGTCGCGCTCGGCGCGGTCCGCGGGCAGCTCCTGCGGGCCGACGGCGAGAACGAGTCGTGCCAGCCGATGCAGGACGTAGAGGGCAACGAGTTCTGCCTCGACTGACCGGGACGGACGCAACCCGCACCCCTGCTGTACCGGCCACCACGCCACCGGCTCCGTCCTCAAACGCCGGACCGGCTTGAGGGGCCACCCGGACGGAGTTGAGAGGACGCGGGACAGGCATAGAAGGTCACCCGGCGGCCTGAACAGGTGGCTCGTCGCTACACCTTCCCCTGGGCCAGCAGGGCGAGGTGCGGCAGAACCAACTCGCCGTTCTCCGTGGCGAATTCCTTGCTCAGCACGTCGTACTCGCGCTTCACCGCCGCCACGCCCTCCGGTCCCCGGCTGTTGACCAGCTGGCCGATCGTGGCGACTCCGGCGGCGGGCCCCGCCCACCAGTCCTCCGCGTCCGCCCGGTGGTCCCAGGCCAGTTGCTCGCTCCGTACGTCCCCGAGCCCGGCCGCCGTGAGCAGAGCCGCGAGGCCGGGAGCGGTGCGCGGGAAGTTGTGCTCCTCGTCGACCGTGGCCAGCCAGTCGGGCCGCACGAGGCCGGCCGCCTCCGCGGCCCGTCCGACCAGCCGCTGGCCGGGCCCTCCGGGCACCTGCCAGATGGTGACGGCGACCCTGCCTCCGGGGCGGGTGATCCGGCGCAGCTCGACGAGCGCGTCCAGCGGCCGGCCCACGTGGTTGAGCACGAAGTTCGCCACGACCGCGTCGAACTCGCCGTCGGGGTACGGGAGCTGCGGCAGCGACCCGTTGCGTACCTCCACCCCGGGCGCCGCCTTCCGGGTCACCGCGACCATGCCGGGTTCGGCGTCC
Organism: Streptomyces sp. AW19M42; assembly: GCA_000470535.1. GTDB lineage: Bacteria > Actinomycetota > Actinomycetes > Streptomycetales > Streptomycetaceae > Streptomyces. The sequence continues at coordinate 12,522 of CBRG010000064.1, read as the reverse complement.
ACGGCCCGTACGACCGCGCCCCGGCCGACGGCGGCGACCGTCACGCTGCCGCTGCCGCACCCCACATCGAGCAGCCGGGTCCCGGACCCCACGGCGGCGGCGTCCAGCAGGGCGGGGACCGTACGGGCGCAGAGACGGGCGAAGGTCTTGGCGTAGCTGTCGGCCCGCCCGTCCCAGATCCGCCGCTCACTCACGTCGAACGCGGTCATGCGATACCTCCGGTCGGGCCTTGCGGCTCCACTTCGTCCAGGTCCTCGTGGAGCGCGTCCAGAACCCGCCCCGTGGGCCGCCCCTCCGGCGACAGTTCGGCCAGGCACCAGCTGGGCAGCCGGGCCTCGGTCCCGGGCGGCAGATCGCCGTCCGCCGGTCCGGCCAGTCCCTGGAGCAGACCGAACGCGGTGTCCCTCGCGATCTCCCGGGCCATCTCGCCCAGTTCGGCCGGGGTCAGCCCGAGCCGCAGCGCCCGCTCGACGGCGGCGCCCGCGGGCCCGTCCGCCCGGTAGGCCTCGACCCAGCCGGGCGCCGCCGCGCTCCAGGCGTCTATGTCCTGCCAGACCATGCGCAGGAACCGGAACCGGGCCAGCTGAGGGATGTTCTCCTCGGCCTCCGACTCCGCCCAGCCCACGGCGTCGTCGGCACCCAGCGCCTCGAACATGCCGATCAGCTCCGGCAGCTCCGGCATCTCGTAGAGGTCCGTCATGGGTAGGCAAGGTACGCCACCGGTCCCGGTGCGGTGGAACCGCACCCACCCCGGTTCGTACGTTCGGATCGGACGGCGTTCGCCTTGTCTGCCACACTGTTCGAGTGATCGTCGAGCTCGCCAGGAGGCAGAGAGGGCCGGCGGTGCTCGCGGCCCTGATGCTGGCCGCGTTCACGTTCAACACGGCGGAGAACCTGCCGATCGGCCTCCTGGAACTCATCGCAGAGGGCCTGCACGTGTCCCTGCCGTCGGTCGGCTACCTGGTCACCGGTTACGGCGTGACGGTCGCCGTCGCGTCCTTGCCGCTGGCCCACTGCACGCGGACGCTGCCCAGGCGCCATGTGCTCACGGCGCTGCTGGCCGCGCTCGTGGTGTCCAGCCTGGTCGCGGCCCTGGCCGGCTCGTACTGGCCGTTGCTCGCGGCCCGGCTGCTGACGGCGCTCGCCCAGGCGCTGTTCTGGGCGGTGATGGGACCGGTCGCGGTGGGCCTGTTCCGGCCCGGGATCCGGGGGCGGGTGGTCGGGGCGCTGTCCGTGGCCGGTTCGCTCGCCCTGGTGCTCGGTGTGCCCGCCGGGACGTGGCTGGGCCGGCAGAGCGGCTGGCAGGTGCCGGTCGCGGTGGTGGCGGCCCTGGGGTCCGTCTCCCTGGTGACGATCGCCGTCCTGCTGCCGACCTCGCGCCCGGAGGAGGGGCACGCGGCGTACGGGAGCGACCCCGACGCGCGCCGGTTCGGCACGGTGCTGGTGGCCGGAGTCCTTTCCGCCACCGGGGCGTTCGCGGGCTACACGTACATCGTGAAGTTCCTGGGCGACGTGAGCGGGTTCTCCGGGAGCGCGGTCAACGCCCTGCTCGTGGCGTTCGGCCTCGCGTGCCTGGCCGGGGTGAGCGTCACCGGAGTGCTGCTGGACCGCTTCCCGCAGTCCGTGCTGGCCGCCGCCGTCGCCACGCAGGCGGTGGGCATGCTCGGCCTGTACGCGACCGGCGGCAGCCCGGTGGCGGCGGTGGTGTTCCTGGCCCTGACGGGCGCCGCGCTCGGGCCGGTGTTCATGGCTACCCAGAACGAGATGCTGCACTGCGCCCCCGGCCGTACGGACATGGCTCTGGCGGCCAACTCCGGTGGCTACAACGCCGGTATCGCGTCGGGCGCCGCGCTCGGCGGACTGGTCCTGACGCATTTCGACGTACGGGGCACCTTCCTCATGGGCGGTCTGCTGACGGTCGCGGCCTGCGCGGTCCTGCTGGGCGAACGGCTGCTGCCCGGGGGCGCTGCCGGGAGACCGCGTCAGAGGGAAGGGACGACGCGCGGCTGACGGCAGGACGGGCCTACGGCCGTTCGAACGCGAGGGCCGCCGCCGCGAGGTCCTGGACGCTCGCCTGGAGGTAGAAGGCGGGCTTGACGGCCATGCCGGGGACGGCGGTGGATCCGATGCGCTCGGCGCGCAGGGCCAACGGCCCATCGCGGCGCGCAGTTCGTCGGCCTGGGCGTGGCCCGATGCGCCCAGGCCGGGTCGGCGGGGGGCGAGTACGGGGCGTTCGGAGGCTGTGTCGGGGCTCATCCGGCCGAGTCCAGCGGGCCGCCGGGAGGCCAGCCGTCTCAGCCGCGCGTGCCGCGGACGAGCCAGGGGCTGAGCATGGTGCGCGCGACGAGCTCCTTGTACGACTCGTCCCCGGGCAGCGCTACGACGAGCCAGCGGCCGTGCGGGAAGCGCCTGGCCTTGACGTGGGCCGTCCCGCCGTACACGGAGCGCAGGAACGCGGGTACGGAGTCGCGGGGGATGTCGTCGAACTCCACCCCCTCGACGGTGATCTTCGCGTCGTCCTCGGGAAACACCTGCACGGTGACGGCGGGCGTACCGCCCAGTTCGACGAACGCCTCGTGCGGCAGCGCCCCGTCCGCGTCGAGAACGGCGAAGGCGCCCGCCGAGGCGCGCCGGGAGGTCTGGTCCGCACCGATGTCGTCGGTGACCGTCATCTCCAGGTCGTACGCGCGCGCGACCTCGCGGACGGCGGCGACGGCGGCCTCGGTCGTCGGCAGGTGCGGGTGTCCCATGCCGTCGATCCTGCCTCGGTTCGAACGCACGGCGCCAGGGCCTGTCGTCACACTGCCGTCTGCCGACAGGCCCGAGGTCCGCCCGCGCCCGCGGCGCCTCATGGGCAGGAGCCGTCGAAGTTGTCCTCGTAGGTGCGGTAGACCCGGTCGGGCTTCTTGTCCTTGCCGTCCTTCCCGGCGGAGGGCGCGGCCGGGTACTCGATGACGGGAACAGGCTTGCAGACGGCCCACTTCCGGGTGTCGGGGGAATCGTCGAAGCCGAAGGTGCCGCTGGCTCCGCGCATACAGTTCACGCAGCTCGCACCCTTGTCGGTCCCCAGGATGTTCATGTTGACGACGGTGTTGTACACGTCGTCGTGGGTGGGCAGTCCTACGGCCCCGGGCTTCTTCTGCCCTTCTCCCTTCCCCTCTCCCCCTTCGCCGTTGATGTCGTCGTACGCCCGGTCGGTGGCCTGGGCGAGCACGGTGAAGGCGTCGTGGTACATGACCGCGTAGCCGTCGTCCAGGGGCTTCGCTCCCCATGCCGGGTTGTCCGGCGTGGTCTTGCGAAGCTTCTCGAAGTGCTCCAGGAAGCCCTGGGGCCCGGCCGGGAGCTGCGCGGGGTTCTTCCAGGACAGGGTGTCGACCGAGGCCGCGCCGACGAGGGTGATCCGGGCGGCACGCAGGTGCGCGGTGATCTCCGTCCCGGTCGACTCGGGGTCCATGCCGATCCCCACCTTGAGGATGCGGGTGGGCATGGTGTGGTTGCAGGAGGGCTCACTCGCCAGCCGGTTCACCAGATGCGGCAGGTCGTGATCGCGGCCCGCGAAGAAGACCGTGTCCGCCTCGGTCAGGCAGATGCTCCGGGCCACGTCGGCGAAGCGCTGGGGGACGCCCTTGTCGTCACCGATGAGTCCCAGGTAGGACGCCTGGCGCTGCTTCAGTCCGTACTTCTTGCCGAAGTGCTTGAGGAAGACGTCCCGCAGGTCGGTGGAGTAGCTGTCCTGCTCCCGCCGGTCGGAGACCAGGAAGCCGGTACCGCCTCCCGGGTTCTTCTCCAGGTACGACCCCAGCGCCCGCACCAGGAGGTCGTTCGAGGGTGAGGTCTTGAAGAAGTAACCGGCCTGCATCGTGGTCGACGTGAGGATGGGGCCGATCGTCGGAATCCGGTGCGTGGAAAGGGCCGTGGCCGCTGCGAGGGTGTCCGGGGTGCTGTTGGGCATACCGAATACGCCGACCAGCGGTGACTCCTTGTCGGCGGCCATCGGCGCGAGCCGCTCGACGACGGGCCCCCAGTGGTCGAGGTCCTTCCCGTCGTTGGCCAGCAGCAGTTGGTACCGGGGCCCGGCCTGCGCGTTGGCCCGGAGCTGTGCCACGTGGGCACCGGCCAGGGCGCGGGCGATCTGCGCCGTGCTCATGGAGCTGGTGGCGTCCGTGGTGAACGGCATCATCAGGGCGATGCGCACGTAGGGGATACGCGCCTCGCCGTTCTCCGGATCCTTCCACCCCTTCTCGACCCGGGCGTTCTCGTCCGCCACGTCGCGTATCAGGCCGTCCAGTTCCGGGTCACCGTCCAGGACCCCCGCGGTGACGCCGACACATTCCTTCGCCGCTTCCTCGAAGCCGTCACCGCATTTCTCCGGCAGCGCCCGTACGACCACGAAGGCAACCGCCGCAAGCAGAACGACGGCCGCGATCAGAGCGATGACCCTGTCTCCCGGGCCCATGGCCCGGATTCTGAAACGGTCCAGCACAGTTCTCACTCCTCGCCGCGGAGAGGGCCGCGTCCGTAGTCGGGTCCGTGCGTCGGGCAGGGCCTCCGCTCGCGGACGGCTGCCGGCCACGAGCGGGCCGCCTCGTTGAGCACCGCCCGGCCCGTCGGATGACGCATCGACAGGAAGGCCAGTTCGGAGCCGATGTCCTCGCACAGGTCGTCCATCGGTTCCGCGTACGTCTCGGACAGGTACCAGAGGGCGTGCAGCAGCCGGTTGACGGACCGGTGTATGTCGTCGGCCTCCGCGTACAGGTGGTCGTGGGCGCCTCGGGCGATCTCGGCACGGTGGTCGGTCCACTGGATCAGGGGAGGGTGCGGGGCCGAGGCGACATGGGACAGGGCGTCGAGCCAGCGGCCGGCCGGCCAGGTCCCGAAGTACTCCGTCAGCCCGCTCACCACCGGTTCCGCGTCCCCGACTGCGAGCACGTGCCGCAGGACGTCCGGCTCGTGGCCGGCTCCGCGCTCCTCGTGATGCTGCCGCAGGAGGCCGTGCAGATCCGCCCAGCGCCGCCCCGGCCCGGCCTCGGCGCAGGCCCGGCGGGCCTCGTGGACCAGGAGGGCCCGCAGGAAGGGGTCGGCCACGAATCCCGCGTGCGTACCGGGCCCGTCGCCGCCCGCCCCGTCCTCCCCGTCCTGCGGCCCGTCGGTCCAGTGCTCCTCCTCCAGGTACCGGGCCGCGGTGGGAAGCCCCGCGCCGGGGAGTCCGCCGTCGGCGAGCACGGCGGCCGTGCTCAGGACCTGCGCGGCGGCCCGGTCGCGCGCCAGGGCGAGCGGTGCCAGATGGGCGCGCAGCTGGGGCTGCGGCACGAGCCGCTCCAGCAGCACCTCGCCCGCGGGCCGGCCCTCCCCGACGGGCAGGTCGAGCAGCGTCTCGGGGTCGACGGCCTGCCCGGCGCGGACGACCGCCTCGCACAGCACCCGGCTGCCCTGCGGATGCCCACGGGTGAGGGAGTACAGGGCGGACGGCAGATGGCGGGGCAACGGCCCCTGGGCCGCGTCGAGCATCAGCAGCAGGTCCGCGCGGCCCAGCGGGGACAGCGCGACCGTGAGCAGTCCGGCCGACGGCGACGAGGCGACGGTGCGTTCCCAGCCGGACTCGTGGGTGAGCTCGGCCAGCTCCCGGGCCGTCGCGTCCGGGTAGCGGGCCGGGTCGTCACCCAGTCGGGTCGCCACGACGACCAAGGGGTCCTGGACGTCCGATCCGGGCGCGGCCCGGTGGTCGAGCAGCAGACCGAGGAAGCGCCGCCCGGCCTCGGTGTGCGCGTTGTCGAGCAGAACCAGCGGCCGGGGAGCGCGGTTGACCCGCTGCCACCGCCCGTAGGCGTCGGCGAGGTCTTCGAGGAAGGCCGCGATCAGGGTGCGCTCGACGGCGTCCTGGAAGTCACCGCCCTGGTGGAAGCGCAGGCTCAGCCGGATCAGGGCGGCCTCCCCGTCCTCTGAGCCGTTGGAACGGCTCCGGTACCACTGCTGCACCGACTTTCCGGCGCGGGCCCGCGCGTGCCGCCCGAAGTACTGCTGGACGACCGCCTCGGTGACCGGTGCCAGGTCGTGCTGCCTCCGGTCCGGGTCCGCGAGGCGCTCACTGACGTCGTACGTCCAGTCCGTGCCGTTCCCCTCGGCTCCCTCCGCCCCCTTCGCCAGACCGCAGGCGACGAGCAGCCGCGCGATCCGGTCACGGGCCAGCGCCTGCTGTTCCTCGTCGCCCCGGTGCCAGCTGGACACGGCGAAAAGCCCCGGCAGCAGGCGGGGGAAGCGGAGTCGTACTGCTCCCGGTACGGCCGGCGCGAGTCCGCAGGCCAGTTGCTCCAGGATCTCGACCACCGCCGAGGTGTTGGCCGCCACGGGGCCGGGCCGGTGGGCCTGTTCGAGCCGCGCGGCGTCCACCCTGCCGAGCGGGATCCGCCCTCGGTAGAACTCGTCCAGGGCGTCGAGGACCGCGGTCCTGCCCATGCCGTGGCTCCCGGAGAGCAGCGTCAGGGGAAGGTCGCCCCGGTGCTCCTGGGGCACCAGTTCCCGCCGGTCGGGCGCCATGCCCACCAGTCGGGGAACCAGCCCTCGCACCATCGGATCCCGTGCGTACAAATGCGTCCGCATCGCCCGTCCCCCCGTTCCGCAGTCCTGCTCCGTCCTGCTCCGTCCTGTGCGGACCCCGCCCCGCGTGTCCGCTGCCCGGTCCCGTGCGTCAGCCGCCGAGCATCCTGCCCAGTGCCTGGCCGACCGCGTCCATGAGGAGCTGCCGGCCGACCGTGTCGGGAGCGGAGGTGAGGCAGCCCCGGATCCGTTCCATCAGACCGCGCTGCCGGTCCGGGGGCGGCTCGTCGTCGGGGACACCGCCGCCCGCCAGCGAGTTCGCGCTCCTCAGCAGGTCCGCGAGTGCCGCCGGATCGAGATCGAGTGCCGGCGCCAGCTCCGTGATGAGGCTGGCAAGACCGGCGGGCTGGAGCGCGGTGTGCATCTCGATGGAGGTGTGCACGCTGTGGTCGGAGTCGCCCTGTGTGAGGTTCTCGATCGTCCCGGCCTCTATGTGGGTGTGCTGGGCGGGCCGGCGGTACGCACGCTGCTGTGCCACGTACGCCCCGATGTCCGTGACCCCGGCGAGCACGACTGCCACGCCCTGCGAGGTGAGCGCCACGTGTGAGCCGACGTCGTGATGGAACGGCGGTCCCTCGCAGGTGATCAGCTCTTCTGCGGCCAGGTAGGTGAGGGCTCGGGCGACCTCGCTCCGGGAGAGGGCGTCGCCGAGGAAGAAGACGTCCGGCGAATCGAGGAAGCCGCTGATCCGCAACGGCTGCCGGTGCGTGTTGGCGTGGATCCAGTGCAGTACGGCCCGCGCCGCGTGGCGGGTCCGCTCGGCGGCGTTCGCCCGCAGGGCCTGGAGCCGGCGGGCGTGGTCCGCCCCGGCGGCCCGCAGAGTCACCACGGGAGCCCCGGTCACCGCCCCCGGCCCGTCGACCGTGTCGATCAGTTCCTCGGCGCGCAGATGGTCGACGAGAAGCCTGACCGCACTCATGGGGATGCTCTGGAGAGAGCCGAACCCCGCACAGGAGACGTGCCGGTGCAGCCCGCCCTCCGCCCTGTCCCAGACCCACAGCAGAAGGCGGGGACCGTACCTGTCGACGTATGCGTCAAGGACGTCGTGGCCGGGTAACGCCGGTATGGGATCTGACACAGACGGGGTCCTGTTCATACTTGTTCTCCAAGGCTCAGCTGCCGCACCTACCCCAGCTTCATCCCCCTAATCGGCTTCGGTCCATGAGAATGCGTGTCAACTTCGTTACTAGCAAACGGAATTGATGGCTCATCCCCCGGCCTCCCCCGCCGGGGCACCGCCGATCCGCGCCCTCGCCATGACCCGGAGCAGGGGAGCCGAGGACGCGGCGACGAACAGGCCGAACAGTGTGATCGGCAGAAGCCCGACCGGATACGGAAGCACGGCGGGATCCTCTTTCACCTGCGGCCAGTTGACGCACCAGTTCGCGAGGACGTCCAACACCACCACACCGCTCGCCGGCCAGACACCCTCCGGACGCGCCAGCCCCACCAGGACGACGGTCAGCGGATCAAGGACCACCAAACCGACGAAGAACACCTGCAGCGGAACCGGAGCGAAGACCGCGTAGAAGTGAACCCCGCCCCGGATCAGATCCAGACAGTGAGCACCGGCCCCTTCCAGAAACCCGACCACGTCCCCGGCGAGAACCCACCTCACCCACACCGGCTGCCCACTCCATCGCCGCGCAACGGGCCGGCCTGTGCAGCAGCCCGCCACTCACTCCGGGGAAGCCGAGTACCTTTCGATGCTGGCCCGCCCCGAGGAACGGTCGAGCAGACGGAGCTCCCAGGGCCCCGTGTTCACGTCGAAGTCCTTCCCGAACCCGACCCACTTGCCTTCCATACGGCGACCTGTCGGCTCGATCAGCAACTGGACGGCACCGTGGTACCGGGCACCCTGGTAGGGGTCGTCCACCGCTGTCTGTTCCGTCCACGTGCCCGTGATGATGTTTCGGTCCACGCTCAGGTCCAGAGACAGCGGGCTGTCCGGGTTGATCGACGCTCCGGGCAGACTTTGGGCTGTGAGCCTGTTGCCGTGCTGGACGATCACGACGTGGTGCTTGCAGTCGAATGTCTCGTCGCGGCTGGACGAGTAGAACTCGTACCGGGACAGCCAGATACCTGCGTACTCGCCGTGAGTCTGCGGCTCCGGGCCGGCGACAGGACCGCTCGTGCCGACTTCTCCAGCTTCCATGTCATGGCCTCCTGCACCGTCTGCGTGGACGCGTGTCAGGGGAATCGCAAACCCTAGCGACTCGGGGGCGCGGCCGGTGAACTGTTTCAGCGCTCGCGCGTACAGCGGGCGGCACGTCCTGGTCTTCCCGGATTCCCAGCGTTGCACGAGTCGCTTGGAAGCGTCGTTCGGTTCGCCCAGCTCTTCCCCCGCGCCACGTAATCCCTTGGCGAACTCGTCTTGGCTGAGGTTCATCGACTTGCGTACGGAGGTCAGTACGTCGTTGGAACCCGCTCACGCTCCGCCGTAGTCGTCATGGTCCGAGGCTAGCCACTCGGCCCCTCGAATGACACCGGTTTGACGCCCTCGCGGCGACGCCGACATGACGCCCGAGGGGCGCCTCGAACGTCGCCTTGTACGTGGCTTCGTTCGGACTCTGGGTCACTACGAGTGTGTAGCGGTCATCGGCGTCCGGGGTTCGTTCGTCGGGGCCACGCAGCTCGACAGTCTGGTTGACCCGGACGGCGAAGCGCGGTGGCTCGCACAGCACTTCGCACGGGCTGCTGCGAATCATGCCGCACCTGACGGCGGCGGGTGTTACCGCCCGCGACACGGCCCCGGACGCGGGCGCCCAGGACCGGGCCCGCACTCTCGCCACGGCCTTCGGCGCCGCACGGGCCGCCTGACGCGATCTCACGCCCGGCGGGCCGGATGCGACGGACCGCCGGGCATGACGACGGCCCCCGGCGATGCCGGGGGCCGAGGTGTCTGGGTACGTCGGGTCGGGCCGACTACGGCAGGTTCCGCGCCATCACGATGCGCTGGACCTGGTTCGTGCCTTCGTAGATCTGGGTGATCTTCGCGTCGCGCATCATGCGCTCGACCGGGTAGTCACGGGTGTAGCCGTAGCCGCCCAGGAGCTGGACGGCGTCCGTGGTGACCTCCATCGCGACGTCGGACGCGAAGCACTTGGCCGCGGCGCCGAAGAAGGTCAGGTCGCTGTCGAGGCGCTCGGACTTGGCGGCGGCCGAGTAGGTGAGCTGGCGGGCCGCCTCCAGCTTCATGGCCATGTCCGCGAGCATGAACTGGATGCCCTGGAAGTCGCCGATCGGCTTGCCGAACTGCTTGCGCTCCTGGACGTAGCCCTTGGCGTAGTCCAGCGCGCCCTGGGCGACACCGAGGGCCTGGGCGGCGATCGTGATGCGGGTGTGGTCCAGGGTCTTCATCGCCGTGGCGAAGCCCGTGCCCTCCTCACCGATCATGCGGTCGGGGGGGATGCGGACGTTGTCGAAGTAGACCTCACGGGTCGGGGAGCCCTTGATGCCGAGCTTCTTCTCCGGGGCGCCGAAGGAGACGCCCTCGTCCGACTTCTCGACGACGAACGCCGAGATGCCCTTGGAGCGCTTCGTCGGGTCCGTGACCGCCATGACCGTGTAGTACTCGGAGACGCCCGCGTTGGTGATCCAGCGCTTCACGCCGTTGAGGACCCAGAAGTCACCGTCACGGACGGCCTTGGTCTTCATGCCCGCCGCGTCGGAGCCCGCGTCCGGCTCGGACAGGGCGTAGGAGAACATCGCGTCGCCCTTGGCGAGCGGGCCCAGGTACTTCTTCTTCAGGTCCTCGGAGCCGGACAGGATCACCGGGAGCGAGCCGAGCTTGTTCACGGCCGGGATGAGGGAGGAGGAGACGCAGGCGCGGGCCACCTCCTCGATCACGATGACCGTGGCGAGCGCGTCGGCGCCCGCGCCGCCGTACTCCTCAGGAACGTGGACCGCGTGCAGGTCGGCGGCGATGAGGGCGTCCAGCGCCTCCTGCGGGAAGCGGGCCTCCTCGTCGACCGCGGCCGCGTGCGGGGCGATCTTCGCCTCGGCGAGGGCGCGCACCGTCTCACGGAGCATCTCGTGCTCCTCGGCCGGACGGTACAGGTCGAAATCGGTCGAACCCGCCAAGACTCTCACTCCCCAGGACGCAGCTAACTACCGTTAAGTAACCTAATTTTAGGCGCCCGCCCCCGCAATGGCATACGCGCTGGGGCCGTGAGCTTCGCGACAGCCGGAATGGAGCGTTTCAGGGGCACGACTATGCTCGTTCACCGCACGTCTGTCCGCATCTCACAGGAGCACTACATGGCCCTCAGGATCACTGTGATCGGCACCGGCTACCTCGGCGCCACCCACGCCGCGGCCATGGCGGAACTGGGCTTCGAAGTGCTGGGGCTCGATGTCGTGCCCGAGAAGATCGAGATGCTCTCGGCCGGCCGGGTCCCGATGTACGAGCCGGGACTGGAAGAGGTCCTGAAGAAGCACGTCGCGGGCATCGAGGGCGCCAGCGGCCGACTGCGCTTCACCACCTCGTGGCAAGAGGTGGCGGAATTCGGTGATGTGCACTTCGTCTGCGTGAACACCCCGCAGAAGCACGGCGAGTACGCCTGCGACATGAGCTACGTGGACAGCGCCTTCGAATCGCTCGCACCGCTTCTGACCAGGCCCGCCCTGGTCGTCGGCAAGTCCACCGTGCCGGTCGGCTCCGCGGCCCGGCTCGCCGCCCGGCTCACCGAGCTGGCGCCCGCGGGCGACGCCGCCGAGCTGGCGTGGAACCCGGAGTTCCTCCGCGAGGGCTTCGCCGTCAACGACACGCTGCACCCGGACCGGATCGTCGTCGGCGTGGAGAGCGAGCGGGCCGAGAAGCTGCTCCGCGAGGTGTACGCCACACCGGTCTCGGAGGGGTCGCCGTTCGTGGTGACGGACTTCCCGACCGCCGAACTGGTGAAGACCTCGGCCAACTCCTTCCTCGCCACCAAGATCTCCTTCATCAACGCCATGGCGGAGGTCTGCGAGGCCGCCGACGGCGATGTCGTGAAGCTGGCGGAGGCGATCGGCCACGACGAGCGGATCGGGAAGAAGTTCCTGCGTGCCGGGATCGGGTTCGGCGGCGGCTGCCTCCCCAAGGACATCCGGGCCTTCATGGCGCGCGCCGGTGAGCTGGGCGCCGACCAGGCGCTGACCTTCCTCCGCGAGGTCGACTCCATCAACATGCGGCGCCGCGGCCACATGGTGGAGCTGGCCAGGGAGGCCGTCGGCGGCGACTCGTTCCTCGGCAAGCGGGTGGGCGTCCTGGGCGCCACCTTCAAGCCGGACTCGGACGACGTACGCGATTCGCCCGCCCTGAACGTCGCCGGGCAGATCCACCTGCAGGGCGGCCAGGTCACCGTCTTCGACCCGAAGGGCATGGACAACGCCCGCCGCCTCTTCCCCACGCTCGGCTACGCGGACACCGCCCTGGACGCGGTGCGCGGCGCCGATGTGGTGCTGCACCTGACGGAGTGGAGCGAGTTCCGCGAGCTGGACCCAGTGGTGCTGGGCGAGGCCGCAGGGCGCAAGCTCATCCTGGACGGGCGCAACGCACTGGACCCCGTGGTGTGGCGCGAGGCCGGGTGGACGTTCCGGGCGATGGGACGGCCGAAGGCCTGAGCCCAGCGGGCCGGGCAGCGGGCCGGTGCCCGGGGCAGCGGGCCTGAGCCCCCGGGCCCCCGCCCGCCCGTTTCTTCCTCAGCCGCGCCTCGCGCGGTACGTGCGCATCTTCGCGCGGGCGCCGCACACCGACATCGAGCACCAGCGGCGGCGCCCCGCCGGGCTGCGGTCGTAATAGGCCCAGCGGCAGTCCGCCGCCTCGCACACCTTGAGCCGGTCCCAGGTCCCGTCCGCGGAGGCGGCGGCGATGGCCGTCGCGACCCGGGCGGTCAGTCCGGGCGGCTCCTCCACCGCGCACAGCACCGCCGCACCCGCCTCGTCCAC
>CBRG010000063.1 GCA_000470535.1 Streptomyces sp. AW19M42 | reverse complement strand
CGCCGCAGGACGGCGGCGACGGACGGCACGGAGAACCAGACGGTGATCTCGTTGCGCTCCAGGTACTTGAACGGCGACAGCAGCTCGATGGGGTCCATCGAACAGACTCGGGCCCCGTTCTCCCAGGCCATGAAGAGGTCGAAGACCGACAGGTCGAAGGTCTGGTCGAAGGTCTGCGTCAGCCGGTCCTCGGGGGCGAGGCGGTAGCGCTCCTGGTTGGCGTCGAGGAACGCGCGTACGTTGCCGTGGGTGACGGGGACGCCCTTGGGCGCACCCGTGCTGCCCGAGGTGAACAGCAGGTAGGCGATGTCGTCGGGTGCGACCGGGGGCAGTTCCTCCAGCGGCGTGGCGGCGGCCAGGTCCCGGGCATCCAGGACCCGTACGTCACCCAGTTCCCCGGCCTGGGCCCGCTCGACGTCGGGGAGCAGAACGACCGGCTTGCGCGGCAGCCCTCGCAGCAGGCCGGCGAGGCCGGGCAGGGAGGCCGCGTCCACGACGATCGCGTCGACGTCGGCGCTCTCCAGCATCGAGCGGGTCCGCTCGGCCGGGAACCTGCGGTTCAGCGGGACGAACGCGGCGCCCGCACACAACGCGGCGGCGACCCCCAGGTAGGAGGCCTCGCTGCGGTGGGCGAAGACCCCGACCCGGGCGGGCCGGCCATCTGTGGCCTCGACCAGCAGGGCGGCCCAGCGGCGAGCCGTGGTCGCGGCCTCGGCATAGCTGTAAGCACGGTGCCCCAGGGTCAACGCGGTGCGGTCCGGCTGGACGAGCGCGTGCTTCAGGAGGCCGGCGCCCAGGCGTACGTCCGATGCTGTGGTCATGTCTGTCCGAACTCGTCGACGGCGGATTGCATACGAAGCTATCGACGGCTCCGGGGCCGGTCCCGGTTGTGCGCACTGCCGCGCTAAACATCCTTGACCGGGAAAAAAACGTTCTGCTCGTTTTCCCCGCTGGCCGACGGCGGCCTGGCCGGCGGGCGGTGGGCCGTCTGCTTCACGGAGCGGCTGTCGGCCGGAAACACGGCGGCGGCGTGCCCCTGGAGGGTGTACGCCGCCGCGGGATGTACGGGCAGGCCGGGGAGGAGAGCTCAGACGGTGGCAGGATCCTTCGTCGAGGCCGCCCTGCGGGCACCGAGGGACACGACGGCCGGAACAGCGGTGCCCAGCACGGCGTAGGCCACCGCCAGCACGACCCAGCCGAGGGCGCCGTGGCCGATGATCAGCCAGGTGAGGACGGCGGGGGCGAACATCTTGCCGATGTCCCCGCCCATCTTGTACGTGCCCTGGTACTGGCCCTGCGCGTGGTCGGGCGCCAGATCGAAGACGATGGTCCAGCTGCCCGCCGCCTGCCGGATTTCCCCGAACGCGTGCAGCAGCGCGCCGACGCCCAGCAGCACGCAGGCCGCGATGACATCTGCGCCGTCGGTCAGGGCGAAGAGCAGGCAGGCGCCCGCCACGCAGCCGGCGCCCTGGAAGCTCGCGAAGGAGGCGGACCTCGGGTCGCGGACGCCGCGCGCGGCCCGCGTCTGGAAGGCCACGACCAGCACGGTGTTCAGCAGGAGCAGCACCGCGCTCGTCCAGCGCGGCGCGTCCGTGTGCTGGACGACCCACAGGGGCAGGACGAGGTCGAGCAGCAGGGCGTGGGTGACGAGGGCGCCGTCCAGCACGGTGAACGCCAGGAACGGTGTGTCCCGCAGCACCGAGAAGGCCGCGCCGGGCCTGGCGGGCACCGGGGGGACCGCCCGCTCCTTGAGCGTGAGCACTCCTGTGATCAGGAAACAGAGGGCGGTGAAGAGGACGGCGCTCATGTAGCCGACGCGTTCGTCCCACACCAGGACGAGGCCGGCCAGACAGGCACCGACCGCCAGGGTCGCGTTGACCGCGGCCCGGATGTACGCCATGACGTGCACCCGGTTCTCCCGGGGCACGTTGGCCGCGATCATCGCCTTACGGGCGTTGTTGCCGGCCCGGTAGGCCAGTCCCTGCACGGAGGTGATGATCAGGTACGACCAGAAGCCCTGCGCCGCGACCAGGGCAGCGGTCAGCGGGGCCAGGGCGAGGAACGACCACAGCTGTACGGTACGCGGTCCCCCGCGGTCGGCGAGGTGGCCCAGCGGGATGCTGGACAGCAGGACGAGGAGAGCCGCGACGCCCAGCGCGGTGCCCAGTTCGCCGGGTGACAGGCCGACGACCGTCACCGCGTAGAGGGCGCTCAGGGCCATCCACAGCCCCTGCCCCAGGCTCATCACCATGGTGATGAGCGTCAGCAGCCGAATGGGGCCGGGCTCGGGGAGAAAACGGATCGGCACTATGGGCTTCCTGTCGCGTGGTCGGGTCTTGCCGGGCCGTGAGGGAGGACCGTCGGCAGACCGACTGGGGTAAGGGCCGTCCGGGGGAGGCGTCCGTATCCCGTACGGTCCGGGTTCGGCTCACGCCGGGGAGTAGAGATGCTCTGGTCGGCCGCTGGTGCCGTACTTGAGGGTGAGCCGCAGCCGCCCGCTGTCGGCGAGGAACTTCAGGTACCGCTGCGCGGTCGAGCGGCTGATCCGCGTCAGCTCGGACACCTCCTGGGCGGCGAGCTGGCGCCCGGCACCGTGCTCCTCGACCACCCGCGAGACCAGGTCCGCGGTGCGCTCGGAGAAACCCTTGGGCAGGTCCCACCCCGTGTCCGGAGCGCTCAGGCTGCCCAGGGACCTGTCGACGCCTTCCTGGTTCATCTCCGTGGTGTCGTCGAGCACGGCGCGCATCGTGGCGTACGACTCCAGCTTCTCGCGGAGGCTTTCGCAGGTGAAGGGTTTGACGAGGTAGTGCAGGACACCCGCGCGGCGGGCCGCGCGGACCGAGGCGGGTCTGCGGTCGGCGGTGACCATGACGATGTCGACGTCCAGGTCCAGGCCGCGCATGCGGCGGGCGACGGACAGTCCGCTCTCGTTGGGGAGGTGCTGGTCCAGCAGGATGAGGTCAATCCCACCGCGCTCGACGGCCGCCAGGGCCGGAGCCGCGCTGTGGGCGATTCCCGCCACTTGGAAGCCGGGTATCTCGGACACATAGTGGGCGTTGATCCTCGCCACGTAGAAGTCGTCGTCGACGACGAGCACGTTGATCACCGGTCTCCCCGAAGTCGTCTGGACGGGCTCGTGTTCGCCCGGCAGGTGACGTGTCGGCGGGCTCCGTGGTGCTGTTCGGCGGCGCACATGCGGACGGTGAAGACGGCGCCGCCGCCTTCCTCGCCCCTCACCTCGACCGACCCGTTCCGCGCCTCGGCGACGGCGCGTACCAGCGCGAGGCCGATCCCGCGGGGGCGTGTGGACGAGGCCGTCTTCGTCGAGGAGCCCCGCTCGAAGACCCAGTCCCGTAAGTGGGGCGCCACACCGGGCCCGTTGTCGTACACGGAGAGGTCGACGATGCCCTGGTCGTACCGGAGCACGACCCGCACGCGGGGTTCCGGCCGTCCGGTACCGGTGACAGCGTCCAGGGCGTTGTCGACGAGGTTGCCGAAGACGGCGCCGATCTCTCCCACCCCGTCCAGACCGTCGGGCAGCCAGAAGGCGGGTCCGAGCCGGAAGTCCACGCCGCGCTCGGCCGCGACGATCAACTTGCCCACCACCTGGGCACGGACCAGAGGGTTACCGATCCGACGTGTGATCAGCTCGACGGTGGAGCGCGGTACCCCGATGGAGGCCGCGAACGCGTCCGCTCGCTCCTCCGCGAACCGGGCGAGCGCCTGGAGGCCCCTCAACGTGTGCAGCGCGTTCCGCAGTTCGTGCCGCCGCACTTCGGCGTCGGCCAGGTGACGTGTGCCCAGGAAGCTGTCGAGCCAAGCGCGTTCCGCCGCCGTGGGAAGCGCGGTCGCGGCGCTGTTCGAGGAGGAGCGAGGGACGAACGGCCGTCTCGCGGCCCGGGCTTGCGGGGCAGGCGCGTATAACTGGCTGTGGTGGGTCATGACGGGCTCTTCGTGCTCCTTGCACTAGTGAGTGGGCCCATTCGACCCGATCCCGCCGAGCACTTCAATATCTCCCCGGCAAAATAATTCCCCCTTCTTCGGCGGCCGCCTTCCCTTTCGGGGGGATTTGAGGTGTCTGGTGCCTTCGTATTCCAGGCGGAGGCCAGGTGACTCAGGTCCGGGAGCGGGTTGCCACCGAGTTCCCGTGTGCTCGGCGGTACGTCGGAAATCGGCCGGGAGGGGGTTGGGGAGACTTGGGTGTGTCTTGATCTCGATGGCATCGTCGACGATGCCGAGTCGTGCCGGTACCCGCTTCGCGGCCACACAGCGAGGCTGTCGCGGTGAATGCGGAGAACTTTCCGGTCCGCCCGCAGGGCGAACACGTTGAAATCTTTACATTCGCCGTGCGTGTTGTCTCGCCGACTGGTCGGGAAGGCCGAACATGGCCTCATACGAACCGACTTCGGGGATCAGGGCGGCGAACTGGCAGTGGTCCCGCTCGGCGGCGTGGGCATCGCGGCCCACCCGCTTTGAACGGAAAATCCGGATCTACCTCAATACGCACCGGGAGTGGTCCGCGGGTTCGGCGATCTGCGGGATCGGCAGGCCGCTGTCCCCGGCCCTTCGGGCGCGGGGAGGTCGCGGACCAGCGGGAAGATCGCAGATCAGCGCCATGGGAGGGTGCAGGGGGGCGGGAGGGCGGAGAGGAGAGGTACGCGATCCAGCGCTTGTGCGGAAATGTGGTTTGAGGAGAGGGTGAGACTTTCTCACCCTACTCGGATCCGCGAAAGGGCTGAATGCCGGATTCCTCTTATGGGGGGGGGCGAGGTGGGGGCGGGTGAGGCCGGGCGAGGCCTCGGGCCGATCGTTTTCCCAGGTTTCTGTGCTGCGCGATGGAAGTCGGTGGTATCGCCCGATGCTCCCCCGGGGCACTCTTGCAGATCCTCGACAAGTGGAGGTCTCGGCTTTGAACCCCGAAGGCGGTTCGACGAAAAGTCCAGGCTGGGCAACTGGCCTTGTTCCTGGCAGCGCTTCGTCCCCGATGCCCCCGCGCACCTGTCGGTGGCCTGCACTCAAATTGCGAACTGCACGCATAAGCGGAATCCGAGAACGTTGAGGGGGCAAGGAGTTGCGGTCATTGGTTCATCGCTGTTATCCGTCGTCCGGCGGCGTCGTGTATGGCTGTTGACTGTCGAATGAGGTTCACATACGGAGGGAGCGGCGGGCGGCCGATCACACCGGCGGCAGCGGCCCGGGACTTCGGGCTCCGTCGCAGGGCCGTACTTACGGTCCCCTTCAGCGTCTGAGGCGCACAGAGCATTAACTTGCATGTTGCAGCCCTTGACACCGCTGCTCAAGCAGGGTGTTCGACAGCAAGTTGTTTACCGGCACGCCCTAAGGGCTCGCAGAGAATCAACATGTTGGTTTGATCTTTGTGGAGCTGCTGTTGGCGGGGAACGCGGTGACGTCAGCGGGTGTCCGGAACCTGGCTGTTGAGGGTGGGATGGTGCAGCCGTGCTCGGCCAGGAGGGGCTGGACTTGGTGAACGGCCCTGGTGAGGGGGCTGGTGTTGACTCCGAAGAGCTGGACGAAGGGATCGCGGGTACCGAGTTTGCGCAGGTAGAGCACGGTGGCCAGGAGTCTGTCGGCGGCGGACAGCTTGTCCTTGGCCCCAGCGCCCCGGGAACGGATACGTTCGCCTCCTCGCTGCCGGAGCCGTCCTTGCTCACTTAACTCGTCGATTTTCGCGGCTAGTTTTTTGATGAGTTCGCCCAGCGCCGGTTCGGGCATGCCGGTCAGCTCCGGGTTGCGCAGACACCCGGCGCAGGACTGTGGTGAAGCTTCCCCTTGATCGTGGATACCTGGAGACCCGGATCTTGAGGTTCCAGAGAAAGTAGCACCAGGTGGGAAACAAGTACACGAAGCGGTACACCGAGGAGTTCAAGCGGGACGCGATCGCGCTCGTCGACTCCTCAGCCAAGACGGTCACCGCCCTCGCCCGGGAGCTCGGCATCAGCTCCGAGTCCCTG
Organism: Streptomyces sp. AW19M42; assembly: GCA_000470535.1. Classification (GTDB taxonomy): domain Bacteria; phylum Actinomycetota; class Actinomycetes; order Streptomycetales; family Streptomycetaceae; genus Streptomyces. The sequence continues at coordinate 25,185 of CBRG010000063.1, read as the reverse complement.
CGCGGCTGGTACCGCAAGGCCAAGGCAGACCGGGCAGAGGCCGCCCCCGGGGAGCTGACCAGCGCCGAGCGTTAGGGCCTGCCGTCAAAGTGCCGATATCCGCGGCGTCACCCGGCACAAGAGGCATTCGCTGACCCGGCCGGACGCCAAGGCCAAGCCGGCACCGGACCTGAGCGCCCGCGACTTCCACGCCGAACGCCCCGGCACCATGCTGGTCGGCGACATCACCTACCTGCCCACCGCCGAAGGCCGGCTCCACCTCGCCCGCCGGCTGGACCTGGCCACCCGCGAGGTCGTCGGCTACGCCATGGCCGACCACCACCGCGCAGAGCTCGTCGTCGACGCTCTCGAGATGACCCACGGCCGGGGCGGTCTGGAGTCCGGCTACGTGGTTCACAGCGATCGCGACAGCGAATACACATCAACCCAATTCCGGCAACTCACAACAGAGTTGGGGCTACGACAGAACTGCGGACGCACCGGATCACGCTTCGACAACGCCGCCGCGGAGAGCTTCCGGGCCCTCCTCAAGGAGAAGACCGGCACCCGCATCCGGCCCGACCGGGCCACCGCCCGCACCGAGGTCTCCTTCTTCATCGAGACCTTCTGCAACCACCGCCGCCTGCGCAAACACAAAACCTTCGGCTACCTCACCCCGGCCGAGGCCAGCCAGCGGGATCAGCACACCCCTGCGGCATAACGATCACGTGTCCGAGATCACGGGGAAACTTCACTCCGCCCCAACCCTCGGGCCCGGGGCAGTTTTCATTTCAGGAAACTTCCTGCCGGGGCGGGGCCGTTTCCGCAGCTCCGCCCCTTCCGCACTGGTCTGGACCATAGCTGGAACCCGGATCCCCTTTACAGCGCAGGCCCCTCCATGCGTCACTCATGACACGTTCACATCAAGAACGCTTCGTGTATCGCACTCCCCCCGCACCTCCCCCATCGCACCCCACACGCACGTACGACGAACCGCCGGCTACGCGGGTAGACCCGCACCGGCCGGCGGACACCTTTCGCACCGTCCCACCCCCTCGACGCGCCAGGAGGCACCCGTTGTTATCCCGAATCCGCAGTCCCCGGTCCGTGCGTCACAGACTCGTGGCAGCCGCGGCGCTGGCCATGAGCGTGGCCCTCGCCCCGATGATGTCCGCGGTCCCGGCCGCGGCCCAGCCGGCGCCGGCCAGCAGCACCATCCCCCTCGGTGACGGCTATATGGGCGTCGGCTACACCGAGGACGGCAAGACCTTCCGGCCGGACTCCGGGCAGCTCCGACTCGACGCCGAGGGGGCCTCCCCGCAGCTGGCCGCCACGGTGCCGGGGATCGACGTCTCCCATTACCAGGGGACGATCAACTGGGCGTCGGTGAAGTCCGCCGGGATCCAGTTCGCCTACATCAAGGCCACCGAGTCGACCACGTACCGGGACACCGCCTTCAACGCCAACTACCTGAACGCCTACAACGCCAAGGTGATCCGGGGCGCGTACCACTTCGCGCGGCCGAACCTCTCCACGGGCGCGGCGCAGGCCACCTACTTCGTGGCCCACGGCGGGGGCTGGTCGAGGGACAACCTGACGCTGCCCGGCATGCTCGACCTCGAAGGCGGCTGCTACAGCAAGTCCACGACGTCGATGCGTACCTGGATCCTCGACTTCTACAACACCTACAAGGCGAAGACCGGCCGGGACGTCGTCATCTACACCAGCCCGAGCTGGTGGAACACCTGCACCGGCAACTGGACCGGCATGTCCGCCAAGAGCCCCCTCTTCGTGGCTCACTGGACCAGTGCCTCCAGCCCCTCCATCCCGGCGGGCTTCCCGTACTGGACGTTCTGGCAGTACACCGACTCCGGCTCGGTGGGCGGCATCTCCGGCGCCGTGGACCGCGACCGCTTCAGCGGCACCAGCGCGAGGTTGCTGGCCCTGGCCAACAACACCCCCTGAGCCCTCGCGACCGTGCCTCCGACATCGTTGTCGGAGGCACGGTCGGTACGGGTCACATCCCCGCGGAAGGCCGCGGTCCCGAAGGAGTACCGCACGCCGGGCGTTCGGTCGCCCTACGGCGTGTAGAGGGCCTCACTGCCGTACAGCTCCCTGGTGAACGCGGAGACATCGGCACTGCGGTCGGCACCGTCGAGGTTGTACGTCAGGTAGACGCCGTACCCCTCGCTGACGGTACGGCGGGCGAGATCGGCGGCCGTGTTCTGCGAGGTACCGCCGATCTCGACGGCCGCCGGCGACAGCTTCGACTTGGGCAACGCCATGCCGGGGACCTGCCAGCTGCCGTAGTACGGGTTCCAGGCGTAGTCGAACTTGGACGAGACGTCCACGCCTTCGTAGGAGAGCCGCGAGGCGGCCGGGCCGATGTTGTAGAGGCTGATGATCTTGTCCGGCATGTTGGTGCGCAGCGCCGTCACCAGGTGTACGAACGAGCTGTCGTTGGGCTGGCCGGTGCCGTTGTTGCCGTAATCGGCGTACTCGTCGTCGAAATCGATGCCGTCGAGGCCGTACTCGGCCACGGTGTCCGACAGTTCCGTCGCGAACGTCGAAGCCGCCTGCTCGGTCGGGAAGTTGGCGAAGCCCGCGCCCTCGTGGTTGCCGAGCACCGAGAGGACGACCTTGATGCCCTTCTCCTGCAGCGGCCGTATCTCCGTGGCAGCGTTGTCGAGAACGCGCTGCACGTTCTCGTTGAAGTGCAGATACGCCGCCTTCGTGCCCGTGTCGTAGTTGATGTTCGCCGCGAAGACCACGGCGACGTCGAAGACGTTGCCGCCGTCGGCGAGGGTGTACTTGCCGACGTTGAGCATGCTGTTGTTGTTCACCTCGACGTACGCCACTGAGGTCGGCCCCTGTTTCATGGGAGCCGCAGCGGGAAGGGGGGCCGCTGCCGCGCCGGTCGTGGCGGTCGTACCGAAGGCGAGGGCCGCGACGGCCGAGAGCGCGAGCGCGGCCGTCCGTGCTCTGTTGCGTACCGGAGTAAGCATTGTTGATCGGTCTCCCATCGCATAGGCCGGCGCCGCCGGACCTGTCCGAGAGCGCCGAGTGAGCTTCCGAGCCTTCCGCTCCCGTCACCGGTTCCCGGGAACCTTTCACGAACTCTCACGACTCCCACGCACGCTCCACAGCAATCGGCACCTGAACCGGGGAGTCGACGCGGCGGCCGGAGGGGCCTGCCGCTCCGACACCCCGCGGGCCGAAAGGAGTCCGGCCACCCTGACCCGTGGCAGCGCCCGGACGTGATGCCCCGCGCAACCGGTCATCGAGTGGGCGGCGCCCCGCTCACCGCACCCGAGGCCGACCTGCTCATTCCGTTGCGCTGGGCCACCGAACCGGCCATCGCCCGTCGGCCGGCCGACAACATGGGGATGTCGCGGGCCGGGGTCAGCAAGACACTGGCCAAGCTGGAGAAGCGCGGCCCTATCGAACGCGCCCAGAACCCCGATGACCGGAGCGCCGCGCTCGTGACCATCACGGAGTCCCGGCCTGGGCCTCTCCAACATCCGCGGCTCAGGCCGACTTGGTACACCGCGCCGCACCGGTCGGCCCCGCACCCGGCCGCCGCTCCCCCGTCGGCTCGCCCGCGTCAGCTCTCATCGGTGAGCTGCTCGTCCAGTTCGTCGAAGAGAAGCTCACCGTGTTCGATCTGACCGGTCCGGTACGCCGAGCGCGCGACCAGGTGCGCGGCGACCGGGCCGGTCATCAGCTGGAAGAAGCCGATCAGTGCCAGGGTCGCCAGGTCCATGCCGCTGCGCAGCCGCAGCGCGACCCCCGCCAGCACGATCAGCATGCCGAGGGACTGCGGCTTGGTCGCCGCATGGCTGCGGGACAGGACGTCCGGCAGCTTCAGCATGCCGATCACGCCCAGCAGGCAGATGGCCGCACCGAGGAGGACCAGGAGCGCGCCGGCCGTGTCGGTGATCTGGAGCAAGACATTCATGGGGCCTCCCTGCCCGGCGCCTCGGGGCCGTCGGCGCGTTGCCGGCCCGGCGGCCGGTCGCGTACGGCGATGAAGCGCGCGATGCCGACCGAACCGGTGAAGCCGAGGAAGGCCAGCACCAGCATGATCGGGAAGTAGAACGGGTCACGGGCGAAGGCCGACTTGGCGCCGAGCCCGGCGATGATCAGGGCCGCGCAGACGTCCAGCGAGATCGCCCGGTCCAGCATGGACGGTCCCCGCCAGATGCGGGCCAGCAGACCCGCTCCGGCGATGACGATCACGACGACGGCGGCGATGAGCAGCCCCCGGTCCACGGCCTCCGGAACGCTCATGCGTCCTCCCCCCGGCCTTCCGGCCGCTCGCCGGTGTGCCGTGTCGTCGGTGGTGGGCCGGCGACGCGGGCGATCTCGTCGCGGGTGCCGAAGGCCCGGACCGTCAGCTCCTCCATGCGCCACACCGAGCGCCGGGCCGCGTCCAGTTCGGCGGGCCGGTCCGCGTCGAGGACGTGCAGGAAGACGGTGGCCGTGGCGCGGCGCACCTCGACGACGGAGCCGCCGGGCACGTTGGACATCGCGACGGCGGTCGCCGTGAGCATCAGGTCCGAGCGGCAGCGCAGTGGTACGGCGATCACGGCGGGCCGGTGCGGATGGTCGGCGAAGATCTGCCGGGTGACCTTCACCCCGGAGGTGTACATGTCGTAGAGCAGGAATCCGGCCAGCCGCAGGATGCCCCAGGGGTGCAGTCGGAGCCCGAGGTCGACCTGCGGGAGCGGGAAGGCCAGGCAGACGGCAACCGCGACCACCACCCCGGTCAGCACGTTGGCCCAGCGCAGGCTGGACCAGAGCAGGACCCAGATGACGGTGAGCCAGGCGAGCAGCGGCAGGTCGAGCACGCGTCGCCGGCGGCCGCGGAACTCGCAGCTGAACGGGGGCAGATCCTTGTTCCGGTAGGGGAACCTGATCAGTCGTCTCACCGTCCGAGCACCGCCTCGATGTAGGGGGAACGTGCCAGCAGTTCGGCGGCCGAGCGGTCGGTGTACGAGGTCAACGGCCCGGCGAACACGGTGAAGGCGAGCCCGAGCGCGACCGTCGCGGCGGTGGCCCAGGTCATCGGCCGCGGCAGCTTCGTCGTGGTGGTGACGGCGTGGCCGTGCAGGGTGGCCGCCACCGCGCGCCCGGCCGGCCGGTGGCGGATCCGTACCCCTTCGTCGCCGGTGCCGGGCATCCGGTCCGGGCCCTCGTCGGCGTCGCTGTCGTCCTCCTCGTCGGACTCCAGGACCGTGCCGTCCAGCGCCTGCCCGGGGGGCGCGGCCCGCCAGAACGCCAGGTTCCACACCTTGGCCATCACGTACAGCGTGAGCAGGCTGGTCGCCGTCGATCCGATGACGAGGATCCAGGCCCAGACACCGCCGTCGGCGACACCGGCGCGCATGAGTCCCAGCTTGCCGATGAATCCGGACAGCGGCGGAATTCCGGCCAGGTTCATCGCGGGTACGAAGAAGAGGACGGCCAGCAGCGGGGCGGCCTTGGCGATGCCGCCGAGCCGGGTGAGTTCGGTGGTGCCGCCGCGCCGTTCGATCAGCCCTGCCACCAGGAAGAGCGTGGTCTGCACGGTGATGTGGTGGACGACGTAGACGATCGCACCGCCGTACGCCTCCCGGGTGGCGAGCCCGATACCGAAGACCATGTAGCCGATGTGGCTGATGAGGGTGAAGGAGAGCAGCCGCTTCAGGTCCGTCTGGGCGACGGCCCCCAGGATGCCGACGACCATCGAGGCGAGGGCCGCCGCCATCAGCAGGTCTCCGAGCCGGTTGCCGGGGAAGAGCAGGGTCTCGGTGCGCAGCATGCAGTAGACGCCGACCTTGGTGAGCAGTCCGGCGAAGACGGCGGTGACCGGGGCGGGCGCGGTCGGGTAGGAGTCGGGGAGCCAGGCGGCGAGCGGGAAGACGGCGGCCTTGATGGCGAAGACGGTCAGCAGCATCGCCTGGATCAGGGTCTGGACGCCCAGCGGGAGTGCGGCCAGACGCCCGGCCAGCTGGGCGAAGTTGGCGGTTCCGGTGGCCGCGTACGTCATCGCGATGGCGGTGAGGAAGAGCATCGAGGAGAACAGCGAGATGATCACGTAGGTGGAGCCCGCGCGGACCCGGGGGCCGGTGCCGCCGAGCGTGAGCAGCACGAAGCTGGCGACCAGCATGATCTCGAAGCCGACGTAGAGGTTGACCAGGTCACCGGCGAGGAAGGTGCAGGAGACCCCGGCGACCAGGATCAGGTAGGCGGGGTGGAAGACCGCCACGGGTGTCTCCTCGTCCCGGTCGGCCATGCCCTGGCCGAGGGAGTAGACGAGGACGCAGAGGGTGACGGCGGAGGAGACCGTCAGCATCAGCCCGGAGAGCCGGTCCGCGACCAGCGTGATGCCGAGCGGCGGGGCGAAGTCGCCCAGGTGCACGGTGAGCGGTCCTTCGATGTCCGCGTCGATCATCAGGGTGACCGAGAGGCCCAGTACGGCGGTGAGCACGGCGACGCTGATGAAGCGCTGGAACTGTTTGAGCCGGGTGCCGAAGGCGAGGCTCAGGCCGGTGGCGCAGAGCGGCAGCAGCACCGGCAGCGGGACGAGTGCGTTCACCCGGTGTCTCCTCGGTTCGGGTCGTCGGGCGTGGGGTCGGGGCCCGGGTCGGCGCCGCCGGGCGGGTTGCCGGGGGCTGGGTCCGCGCCGGAGCCGAAGCCGGTGCCCGGCCCCGGTGCGGCGTCCGGGCCCGGTGCGGGGCCTTCGCCGTCGGCCGTCGCCGCGTAGTGCTCCGGGTCCGCGCCCAGGACGTCGTGCCACAGGTCCCCGGTCGCGTCCCGGCCGCGGGCCTGGAGGGCGCGGTCGGCGCGCAGCCTGGCTCGCAGCCGGCGGCGCTCCGCGCGGTAGCGGCGGCGTTCCTCGTCCGTGCGGTCGGACTCGGACCGGTACCGCTCGCGCAGTTCGTCGCGCTCCCCCAGCACTTCGGCACGCAGCACGATGCGCCGGTCCTCCAGGTCGTCGTGGACCTCGTCCGTACCGGTCAGCTGGTGGCTGCGGTAGGCCATGGCCAGGAGGAACGCGGTGGTGGCGAGTGTGATGACGATGGCGGTGAGGGCGATGGCCTGGGGCAACGGATCGGTGACCTCGCTCAGTGCGACGCCGTAGAGGAGGGGTTCGCGGCCGGCCGTGCCGGTGGCGGACAGGACGAGCAGGTTGATGCCGTTGCCCGCGATCACCGCGCCCAGCAGGATCCGGGTGAGCGGCCGGGTGAGCATGAGGGCGCCGCCGACCGCGCACAGGACCGCGGCGGTCGCCAGGAGCGAGGCGCTGACGGTCATCCCGCGCCTCCCGTCCCGGGTGCCGGTCCGGCCGCCCGGCCCGCCGCCTCCTGGGCGGCGGCCCGCTCGATCTGCCGGTCGACCTTCGCGCCGAGGGCCCGCACGATGTCCAGCACCACGCCCAGCACCAGGAGATAGACACCGAAGTCGAAGACCACCGGCGTACCGAAGTGGTACGCACCGATCAGCGGCACGTGCCCGTAGTACGTCCAGGCGTGCAGGACCGTGCCGTCCGCGAGGCCCAGCAGGGCGACCCCGGTGGAGAGGAAGAGGCCCAGGCCGGTGAAGAGTCCGGGCTGCAGTGGTGCGGCCTCGGCGAGTTCGAAGCGGCCGCCCGCCAGGTAGCGGACGATCAGGGCGACTCCGGCGACCAGTCCGGCGACGAAGCCGCCGCCCGGCATGTTCTCGGCGCAGAACAGGAGATACACCGAGAGCACCAGGATCGGGTGGAACAGCAGCCGGGCCACCACCTCGAAGACGACGGAGCGGTGCTCGGGCGCGAGCGTGGCACCGGCCGCCAGCCAGCTGCGCTCCGGCGCCCCCTCGTCGCCGTGCGGCAGCCCCGTCAGCCGGGTCGCGCTCACCGACCAGGCGGTGGGCCCCTCCCGCTCCGGGGGCGCCGCGGCTCCCTCGGCCCGGCGGTGCAGATAGATCAGGCTCGTCACACCGATCGCGGCGGCGGCGAGCACGGCGGACTCCCCCATCGTGTCCCAGGCCCGCAGGTCGACCAGGATGGTGGCCACCACGTCCTTGAGCCCGTGGTGCGCGGTCTCCTCGACCATGGCGGCGCCCGCCGGCTTCGCGGTGCGCGCGGCCGCCGCGACCCACACCACCACGCTCAGGGTGGCCGCGGCGGCCAGCGCCACCGGGATGCGCACGGTACGGCGCCAGCTGCTGACGGGCTCCTGGAAGTGCACCGGCATCCGGCGCAGCACCAGCACGAACACGATCATCGACACGGTCTCCACGCAGAACTGCGTGAGCGCCAGGTCCGGACCGCCCTGGACGACGAAGAGCAACGCGGTCCCGTATCCGGTGAGTCCGGCGAGCACCACGGCCTTCATGCGGCGTCTGACGGTGAGGCAGAGCAGGGCAGCCGCGCAGGTCAGCACGGCGACCGCGCCCTGCAGCGGTGCGTCCCAGAGCCGGGGCGCGGCGGCCCCCCGCCAGGGGCGGTCCACGCCGAGCACGGCCAGCTGCCCGCCGAGCATCACGAGCAGCGTGGTGGCGAGGTAGACGGAGAGCGAGCCGCGCTGGACGAAGCCGGTGAGCTGGAGGGAGAGCCGCTCCAGGCCGAGCAGCAGATGCCCGAAGACGTTGTCGGCGGTCGGCCAGGCGATCCGCCGGGAGAGCCGGGTGACCTCGCCGCGCCACGCGAAGAGCGCGGCGCCGCCCGCGACGGCGACGGCCGAGAGCAGCAGCGCGGTGCCGAATCCGTGCCAGAGCGCGAGGTGGTAGGGGTGCGCGGGGGCCGGGAAGGTGTCCGCGTAGGCGCTCAGCAGGCGGTCGGTCCACCCGACGCCGGGGCCGAGGACCAGTCCGCAGGCGGCGAGCAGCGCGGGCGGGGCGAGGAAGGCCCAGCCGACCCGGTGGACCGGGGTGTCGGTGACACCGGGCTTGCGCAGGAAGGCCCCCCAGACGAACCGGACGGTGTAGGCGACGGTCAGCATCGACCCGGCGACGGCGACGGCCAGCGCCCAGCGGTCGGCGGTGTCGCCGTGCAGCAGCGCCTCGAAGGCCGCCTCCTTCGCGGCGAAGCCCAGCAGCGGGGGCAGCGCGGCCATGGACGCGGCGGCGATCACGGCGACGGCGCAGACGTGCGGCAGCGCCCGTCCGACGCCGGAGAGTCTGCGCAGGTCCCGGGTGCCGGTCGCGTGGTCGACGATGCCGGTGACCAGGAACAGCGGCGCTTTGAACAGGGCGTGGCCGAGGATCATCACGGCGGCGGCCAGTGCCGCGTCACGGTTGCCGATTCCGGCGAGCAGGCTGAGGAAGCCGAGCTGGCTGACGGTGCCGTAGGCGAGGACGAGCTTGAGGTCGTTGAGCCGCAGCGCCCGCCAGCCGCCGAGCAGCATGGTCGCGGCGCCGAGGACCATGACGACGGGCCGCCACACGGGGATATCGGCGAATCCGGGTGCGAGACGGGCGACCAGGTAGACACCGGCCTTGACCATGGCGGCGGCGTGCAGGTAGGCGCTGACCGGAGTGGGCGCGGCCATGGCGTTGGGGAGCCAGAGGCTGAACGGCCAGATCGCCGACTTGGAAAGCGCTCCGCACAGGATCAGCACCACGGCCACCGAGACGGCGACGCTCGTGCGGGGCGGGTCCGCGAGGATCGCGGAGATCCGGTAGGTGCCCGCCGCCTGACCGATGATCAGGAAGCCGACCAGCATGGCGAGGCCGCCGAAGGTGGTGACGGTGAGCGCCTGGAGGGCCGATCTGCGGCTGTGCCGGTGCTCGCTGTTGTAGCCGATCAGCAGGTAGGAGAAAACCGTGGTCAGCTCCCAGAACACATAGAGCGAGATCAGGTCGTCGGCGAGGACGAGGGCAAGCATCGCCCCGGCGAAGGCGAGCAGGTTCCCGGCGAATCCGGCCAGTCGCGGGGTGTCGTCGGTGAAGTACGAGGCGCAGTAGAGCAGGACGAGTGTGCCGACACCGGCCGCGAGCAGCACCATCAGTTCGGCCAGTGCGTCGAGGCGCAGGCCGAGGGCGACGTCGTAGTCCGGGATCCAGTGCCACGACCAGGTGACCGAGGCGCCGGAGGCGGCGGTGTCCCACTGGGCGAGGGCCCAGCACGTGGTGGCGGCCGGCGGCAGGGCGAGCACGAGGAAGGCGCGCGTGCCCAGTCGCCGGACCAGCGGATGGGCGCACGCGGCCAGGACGAAGTGGCAGACGACGAGCGCGGTCATACGGCTCCGCGGGACGGTCCGCCGCAGGGTGTTACTGAACGGGCAAAGGGCACTAAGTACAGATATATCCCTGACCCGGCTTCACCCGTACGCCGCGCCGCGCCCACCCGGGCGCACTCAGATCGGTCGCGGCCGCTCCACACGCAGATGGTGATCACGTGATTGTTCGGTGTTGCACATGTGAGGCTGCTTACTTTTAGTTTTCACAGTGTGGCTGATATCTATCTGTCGAAGTTCTAAACGGATTTGACCAGTCGCGAGGCTGGCATCATCGCCAAGGACCATGCCCTGCGCACGCGCGCGCCTCGGCGGAGCGACTCGACCACCATGTCGCTGCGGACAGCCCTGCTCGTACTGGCCATCGTCCCCGGTGTCGCACTGGCCGCCCTCTGGGCCTACAACCTGCAGGAGGAGTGTCGGCTGAGCGCCGAGACTCTGGCCCGCCACGGAGGAGCCACCGACGCGCTGCGCAAGCAGCGCCCCTGCGTACCGAGGAGTTCCTGACCAAGGCCAGCATCGGTGTCGACGATCTGGTCGGCGTCGGCCAGAAGGACACGACCACCGTGGCGCTGGACTTCGGCCGGATCACGGTCAGTCCCGAGCGGGTCGTCCACCTCTTCGGCACACCGGGCCAGGAGCGTTTCTGGTTCATGTGGAACGACCTGGTGAACGGTGCGCTCGGTGGCGTGATCGCCGACACCCGCCGGCTGGAGACCAGCTTCACCTCGATCGACTTCTTCGAGAGCCGCGACATCCCGTTCGTGGTGGCGGTCAACTGCTTCCACGGCCACAACACCCGGACGGCGGACGAGGTGCGGGCGGCGCTCGACCTCGATCCCCCTGCTCGTCGGCGACGTGCGTGAACGGCCGTTCGGGCGGGACGTGTTGCCGGCCCTGGTCGAACACCTGATGAGCCCGCCCGCCGCGACCGGCTGACGTGTCCGCCGGCTCCGGCCGATACCCGCCGATTCCTGTTGATTCCCTCTCTGGAGAGATACGATATGGCAACACCCCTGCGCGTCCTGGTTCACGGTGGCGGCATCGGCGGGCTGACGCTCGCCACCGCCCTGGCCCGGCGCGGCCACACCGTCGAGGTCATCGAGCTCCGTGACGAGTTCGACGCACTCGGCGTCGGCATCATCCAGCCGTCCAACGCGCTCCATGTCATGCGGGAGATCGGGGTCCTCGACGACTGCCTGAAGGCGGGCTTCGAGTGGGAGGTCCTGACCATCGCGGACCCGGCCGGGAACACCCTGGCGGAGATTCCGCAGCCCAGGATGGACGACGCGCCGTCCAACAACGGCATACCCCGCCCCGCGCTGGCCCAGGTGCTCGGCAACGCCGTCCAGGCGGCCGGCGCCACGATCCGCTTCGGCACCACGATCACGGAGCTCGCGGACGACGGCGAGGGCGTGGACGTCACCCTCGCGGTCCACGGCCCGGTCAGGGCAGCAACGCCGTCCCGTCGATCTCGACGAGCGCCTGCTCGTCCCAGAGCCGCACCGCCCCGATCACCGCCATCGCGGGGTAGTCGCGGCCGGCCAGCCGCCGCCAGATCCGGCCCAGTTCGGCGGCGTTCGCCCGGTAGTCGGCCACGTCGGTGGCGTACACCGTGACCCGGGCCAGGTCCGCCGGGGCGCCGCCCGCCGCGCGCAGGGCGGCGAGCAGATTGGTGAGCGCGGTGGTGAACTGCTCGGGCAGGGTGGTCCCGACGATGTCGCCGCGCTGGTCGAGCGCGGTCTGTCCGGCCAGGAAGACCAGTTGGCTCCCGGTGGCGGTGACCGCGTGCGAGAAGCCCGCGGGCGGCGAGAGTTCGGCGGGGTTGATGCGGTGGATCGGGCTCATGCGGACGGCTCCCGGTTCGCGTACAACTCCTTGGCGATGATCGTGCGCTGCACCTCGCTGGCGCCCTCGTAGATCCGCGGGGCGCGGACCTCCCGGTAGAGGTGTTCGAGCAGGTGGCCCCGGCGCAGGGCGCGGGCGCCGTGCAGTTGGACGGCCGTGTCCACGACGTACTGCGCGGTCTCGGTCGCGAACAGTTTCGCCATGGCGGCACGGCGCGGTACGCCCGGCTCCCCCGCGTCGTACGCGGCGGCGGCCGCGTAGACCAGCAGCCGGGCGGCCTCGGTGCGGGTGGCCATCTCGGCGACCTGGTGGGCGACGGACTGCAGGTCCTTGAGCGGGCCGCCGAACGCGGTGCGCTCCGCGGTGTGTCCGACGGTGGCGTCGAGGGCGGCGCCGGCCATGCCGACGGCGAAGGCCCCGACGCTCGGCCGGAACAGGTTGAGGGTGTTCATCGCAACCCGGAAGCCCCGGTCCGCCTCGCCCAGCACGTCGTCCGAGGTAACCGGAACGCCGTCGAAGGCGAGGGATCCGATCGGGTGCGGCGAGAGCATGTCGAGGGGGCTGCCGGTCAGGCCGGGGCGGTCGGCCGGAACCAGGAACGCGGTGACGCCGCGGGCTCCGGCGCCCTGCGTCGTACGGGCGAACACGGTGTAGAAGTCGGCCTCCGGGGCGTTCGAGATCCAGCACTTCTCGCCGGTCAGCCGCCAGCCGTCCGCCGCGGGCGCGGCGTCCAGCGCCAGGGCCGCCGCGTCGGAGCCGGCCCCCGGCTCGCTGAGCGCGAACGCGGCGACGGCGCGGCCCGCCCGGACCTCCGGCAGCCAGCGTTCCCGCTGGGCCGCGGTGCCCGCCTGGACCACGGGGTAGGTACCGAGGCCCTGGAGCGCGAGTGCGGTCTCGGCCTCCGTGCAGCCCCGGGCGAGGGACTCACGCAGCAGGCAGAGGTCCAGGGCGCCGGAGCCCAGCAGCCGGTCCAGCAGCCCGAGCTCACCGAGGGCGGCGACCAGCGGACGGTTCACCCGGCCGGGCTCGCCCTTCTCCGCGAGCGGGCGCAGCCGCTGCTCCGCGAGGGTGCGCAGTTCCTCGCACCAGGCGGTCTGGGCCGGATCGAGCGAGAATGCCGTCATACCGGCGCCTCTCTTGTCGGAGTCCCATCGGAAGCTGTACGCGGTGCTCTTCTTCACGCGGCGCCGTTCTTTCGCGCCTTGCCTCGTCGCCAGTTTTATCGCGGACCGTTGACTACCGTCACTCAAACGATACGCTCCAGAGGCGACAAGGGGGCGAATCCTTCATGGACCCGAAGACCTCAGCGCACATCGACAGTTTTGCCAGGGAACACCTGCCACCCGCAGACCAGTGGCCGGAGCTGGTCTTCGACCTGCCCGAGCTGCACTATCCGGACCGGCTGAACTGCGCCGCCGAACTCCTGGACCGTACGACCGAGCGCTTCGGACCCGACCGCGCCGCCTTCCGTACACCGGACGGCGCGGTGCTGAGTTACGGGGAACTGCGCGACCTGGTCGACCGGATCGCCCATGTCCTCACCTCGGACCTGGGGGTCGTCCCCGGCAACCGGGTACTGCTGCGCGGCCCGACCACGCCCCACCTCGCCGCCTGCTGGCTGGCGGTCCTGAAGGCCGGCGCGATCGCCGTCACCGTACTGGCCCAGCAGCGGGCCTCCGAGCTCGCCACGATCTGCTCGATCGCCCGGATCAGCCACGCCCTGTGCGACGTCCGCTCGGTCGACGACCTGGCGAGGGCCCAGGTGCCGGGGCTGCGGATCACCTCGTACGGCGGTGACGCGCCGGACGACCTGCTGCGGCTGGCCGCCGCGAGACCGGGCCCCTACCGCGCTGTGGACACCGCCTGCGACGATGTCGCGCTGATCGCGTTCACCTCGGGCACCACCGGCCGCCCCAAGGGCTGCATGCACCTGCACCGCGATGTGCTGGCCATCGCGGACACCTTCTCCCGGCACGTCCTGCGGCCGGTGCCCGACGACGTGTTCGCCGGCAGCCCGCCGCTCGGCTTCACCTTCGGGCTCGGCGGACTGGTGGTGTTCCCGCTGCGGGCCGGCGCCTCCGCGCTGCTGCTGGAACAGGCCGGCCCCAAGCTGCTGCTGCCGGCCCTGGCCGCCCACCGCGTCTCGGTGCTGTTCACCGCGCCGACCGCCTACCGGGTGATGCTCGACGGGATCGACGGCCACGACCTCTCCGCCCTGCGCCGCTGTGTCTCTGCGGGTGAGAACCTGCCCGCAGAGACCTGGCGGGCCTGGCGCGAGCGGACCGGTCTGCGCATCATCAACGGCATCGGCGCCACCGAGCTGCTGCACATCTTCGTCTCCGCGGCCGACGACGCGATCCGCCCCGGCACCACCGGCGTCCCGGTGCCCGGCTGGCAGGCCCGGGTGGTGGACCGGGACGGCGCGCAGGTCCCGGACGGCGAGCCGGGGCTGCTGGCCGTACGCGGACCGGTCGGCTGCCGCTACCTCGCCGACGAACGGCAGCGGGACTACGTGCGGCACGGCTGGAACCTCACCGGCGACACCTACGTGCGCGACGCGGACGGCTACCTCCGCTACGTCGCCCGCGCCGACGACATGATCATCTCCTCCGGCTACAACATCGCGGGCCCCGAGGTCGAGGACGCCCTGCTCCGTCACCCGGAGGTGGCGGAGGCCGCGGTGGTGGGCCGTGAGGACGAGCTGCGCGGCCGGATCGTCGCGGCGTACGTGGTGCTGCGGGAGGGCTCCTCGCTCTCGGCCGACGCGCTGCGCACGTTCATGAAGACGGAACTGGCACCGCACAAGTGCCCCCGCCTCTTCACGTTCCTGCCCGCGCTCCCCCGTACCGCGACGGGCAAACTGCAACGGTTCCGGCTGCGTACGGACGACCGGGGTGCCGGCCCCGCCGTGCCGGGCCGAGAATGATCACATGGCAGAACCGCACGCACCCCGCTCGCTGATCGTCACCCTCTACGGTGCCTACGGCCGGCCCCCCGGCGACGCCCCGCTGCCGGTCGCCGGGATCGTCCGGCTGCTCGGTGCCGTCGGCGTGGAGGCCCCGGCCGTGCGGTCCTCCGTCTCCCGGCTGAAGCGGCGCGGACTGCTCGTCGCCGCCCGGACGGCGGACGGGGCCGCGGGGTACGCGCTGTCGGCCGATGCCCGCCAACTGCTCGACGACGGCGACCGGCGCATCTACCGGCATCCGGCCCCCCGGCTCGATGACGGCTGGGTGCTCGCGGTGTTCTCCGTACCGGAGGCCGAGCGCGACAAGCGGCATCTGCTGCGTTCACGGCTGTCCCGGCTGGGATTCGGCTCCGCCGCCCCCGGTGTCTGGATCGCCCCGGCGGGGCTGTACGACGAGACCCGGCACACCCTGGAGCGGCTCGGACTCGCCCCGTACGTCGACCTGTTCCGCGGTGACCACCTGGGCTTCGCCGCCACCGGGGAGTCGGTGGCGCGCTGGTGGGACCTGGAGGCGGTGGCCCGGCTCCACCACGGCTTCCTGGAGCGCCACGAACCCGTACTGCGGGCCTGGGACTCCCGCCCGGACGAGGTGCCGGACGCGGAGTCGGCGTACCGGGACTACCTGCTGGCGCTGGACTCCTGGCGGCAGGTGCCGTACGCGGACCCGGGGCTGCCGCCGGAACTGCTGCCGGAGGGGTGGCCGGGCACCAGGTCCGCGGAGGTGTTCGGGCGGTTGCACGAGCGGTTGCGGGATGCCGGGGCGGAGTTCGTCCGTCGTTAATACGGGTGCCCCGGCACAGGGGCGGCTGCCACAATGCGGAGGCATGAGCTGGACCTTCACAGACGATGTCGACGCCTTCCTCGACGCGGCCGGGGTCTCGCTCGCGGCCCGGCCGGCCGAGAACACGCTCGTGCTGACCATCACCGCGGCCCTTCGCCGCCACGGCCCGCACGCCTTCGGCGAGCACACCCCGGTCATGGGCTGGTGGCGCGGTCCCGGGGGCGGGGTCGCGGGCACCCTGATCCACACACCGCCCTATCCGGTGTCGCTGAACACGCTCGCCCCGCAGGCGGTCGGTCCGCTGATGGCCGCCCGCCGGCTCACCCGCGTCAACGCGGACCGGGCCATCGCCGAGGCGGTGGCGGCCCACTGGCCGGGACACCGTGTCATCGAGGAGGAACGGCTCTACCGGCTGGGCGAACTGGTCCCGCCGTCGCCAGCCCCCAGAGGCCTGGCGAGGGCCGCGACCCCCGCCGACCGGGACCTGCTGCTGCGCTGGTTCGCGGCGTTCAGCGCCGAGAGCGGCGGGCCGGCCAGGGGCGTGGGCCGTCACGAGCGGGCGGTGGACGAGCGGACGGCGGAAGGCAGGCTGACGCTCTGGGAGAACGGCGGTGTCCCCGTGTCGATGGCGGGCGTCTCGCTCCGGCTCGCGGGCACGGTGCGCGTCGCTCCCGTCTACACACCGCCGGAGCACCGAGGCCGCGGATACGCGGCGGCGGTGACCGCCGAGGTCAGCCGGGCGTCCCGGGAGGCGGGCGCGGCCGAGGTGCTGCTCTTCACCGACCTGTCGAACCCGACCAGCAACGGCGTGTACACGCGGATCGGCTACCGGGCGCTCTCGGACCGGATGCTGGTCGGCGTGGCGTCCGACGATGCCTGAGGCCGTCGAGCCCTCTGGCTGGTCGCGGCGAACGTGGTGCTGTGGCGGCGGTACGGGGAGCTGGGGCAGGAGTTGCGCCCCGGCACGAAGGCGTTCCGGGGCGGGGCAGAGGTCTATGTCATCGAGGCCTACCCCGCGGTGGCCAACGAGCAGCTGACCGCGGTGGGCCACGGCCGGCACACCGGCCGCTGGATCACCATCGACCCCGGGGCCCGTCATCCGCACACCTCCCGGACCCAGTTGGTGTACGCCCCGGCGGTGCTGAGGCGGTGCGGCTCCCGGACGCGGGCGCGGGCGGAGGCCGAGGAGCTGGCCGAGCTGCTGGACCGGATCGCACGCGACAAGCGGCGCACCTACCACGCCGCCCCGCACCCCGATCCCTGCCGCTGCCACGCGTGGCTCCCGCTCAGCCCAGGGTGAGCCGCGGTTTCGGTGCGTCGGTGCGGCCGGCCGGCGGGGTGCGGCTGCCCGCGCGGTACGGGAGCGGCCAGGGCGCGCCGGGCCCGGCATAGCCCTGCTCGGCCGCCGCGTGCAGCGTCCAGTGCGGGTCGTACAGGTGGGGCCGGGCCAGTGCGCAGAGGTCGGCGCGGCCCGCCAGCAGCAGGGAGTTGACGTCGTCCCAGGAGGAGATGGCGCCCACCGCGATGACGGGCACGCACAGGGTGTTGCGGATCCGGTCGGCGTACGGGGTCTGGTAGGAGCGGCCGAACTCGGGCCGCTCACCCGGGACGACCTGCCCGGTGGAGACGTCGATGGCGTCGGCGCCGTGCGCGACGAACGCGCGGGCGATCCCGACGGCGTCCTCGGCCGTGGTGCCGCCGTCCGCCCAGTCCGTGGCGGAGATGCGGACGGTCATCGGCCGGTCGTCCGGCCACAGCTCCCGGACCGTGTCGAAGACCTCCAAGGGGAAGCGGAGCCGGTTCTCCAGTGATCCGCCGTAGCGGTCGGTGCGCCGGTTGGTCAGGGGCGAGAGGAAGCCGGAGAGCAGGTAGCCGTGGGCGCAGTGCAGTTCGAGGAGGTCGAATCCGCAGGCGTCGGCGCGGCGGGCGGCGTCCGCGAACTGCCCGCGCACGGCGTCGAGACCGGCCCGGTCCAGGGCGTGCGGGACCTGGCTGACCCCCTGCGCGTACGGGATCGGGGAGGCGGCCACGAGGGGCCAGTTGCCCGTGTCGAGCGGCTCGTCGATGCCGTCCCACATGAGTTTGGTGGAGCCCTTGCGGCCGGAGTGGCCGAGCTGGGCGCCGATGGCGGTGCCGGGTGATCCGGTGTGCACGAAATCGGTGATCCGGGTCCAGGCCGCGGCCTGTTGCTCGGAGTAGAGGCCGGTGCAGCCGGGGGTGATGCGCCCCTCGGGGCTGACGCAGACCATCTCCGTCATGACGAGCCCGGCGCCGCCGAGTGCCCTCGCGCCCAGGTGGACCAGGTGGAAGTCGCCGGGGACACCGTCTGTTGCCGAGTACATGTCCATGGGGGACACGACGACGCGGTTGCGCAGTTCGAGGCCGCGCAGCCGCAGCGGGCTGAACATCGGCGGGGTGCCGGGCGGGCAGCCGAACTCCTCCTCGACGGCGTTGGTGAAGGAGGAGTCGCGCAGCCGCAGGTTGTCGTGGGTGACGCGGCGGCTGCGGGTGAGGAGGTTGAACGCGAACTGGCGGGGCGGCTGGTCGACGTACGTACCCAGCTCCTCGAACCAGCGCAGGCTGGCCGACGCGGCGCGCTGGGTCGATTCGACGACGGGGCGGCGCTCGCTCTCGTACGCGGCGAGTGCCTCGGGCAGTCCGGGCTGCTCCTCGATGCAGGCGGCGAGCGCGAGGGCGTCCTCTACGGCGAGTTTGGTGCCGGAGCCGATGGAGAAGTGCGCGGTGTGGGCGGCGTCGCCGATGAGGACCGTGTTGCCGTGCGACCAATGGGCGTTGACGACGGTGCTGAAGGTGAGCCAGGAGGAGTTGTTGGAGCGCAGCGACCGGCCGCCGAGCGCGCCGGCGAAGATCGTGGCGCAGTGCCGGATCGACTCGGCCAGGTCGCAGCTGTCGAATCCGGCGGCCCGCCATACCTCTTCACGCATCTCCACGATGACGGTGGAGGCGTCCGGGGAGAAGGGGTAGCCGTGCAGCTGCATCACGCCGTACGCGGTCTCGGCCGTCTCGAAGCGGAAGGCGTCCAGGGCGAAGTCGGCGGCGAGCCAGATGTAGCGGCAGCGGTGATCACTGACGCGGGGGCCGAAGCTGTCGGCGTGGGCCTCGCGGGTGGAGCTGTGCACTCCGTCGGCGGCGATCACCAGGTCATAGGAGGCGGCGAGTTCGGCGACGGGCGGGGCCTGGGTCCGGAAGCGGAGCCGCACCCCGAGGGACGCGCAGCGTTCGTGCAGGATCTCCAGGAGGCGGCGGCGGCCGAGCGCGGCGAAGCCGTGGCCGCCGGAGGTCTGGGTGTGGCCGCGGTGGACGATGTCGATGTCGTCCCACCGGACGAACTCCTTCTGGAGCGCGCGGTGGACCGTGGGGTCGGCGTGCTCGATGCCACCGAGCGTCTCGTCGGAGAGGACGACGCCGAAGCCGAAGGTGTCGTCGGGGGCGTTGCGCTCCCAGAGGGTGATCTCGCGCTCCGGGCCGAGCCTCTTGAGCAGCGCCGCGGCGTAGAGCCCGCCGGGGCCGCCGCCGATGACGGCGATGCGGTGCGGCCGCGCGGGGCCCCCGGTGCCGGAGGCCGTCACCGGCCTTGCCACTTCGGCGGCCGCTTCTCGGTGAAGGCGGCGTGGAACTCGGCGTAGTCCTCGCCGTGCATCAGCAGGGCCTGGGTGGCGGCGTCCATCTCCACGGCGGCGGCCAGCGGCATGTCGAGTTCGGCGGTGAGCAGCGCCTTCGTCTGGGCGAGGGCGAGCGCGGGGCCGTCCGCGAGCCGGCGGGCGAGCTCCGCAGCCCGCTCGTCGGCGTGGCCCTCCTCGGTCAGCTCGCTGATCAGCCCGATGCGTTCGGCCTCTGGTGCGCGGACGGGGTCGCCGAGCATCAGCAGTCTGGTGGCGTGACCGAGGCCCACCACCCTGGGCAGCAGGTAGGCCGCGCCCATGTCACCGCCGGAGAGCCCGACGCGGGTGAAGAGGAAGGCGAACCGGGCGGTCGGGTCCGCGACCCGGAAGTCGGCGGCCAGCGCGAGGACGGCGCCCGCGCCCGCGGCGACCCCGTGCAGGGCCGCGACGACGGGGAACGGGCATTCGCGCAGGGCCCGTACCACCTGGCCGGTCATCCGGTTGAAGTCCAGGATCTGGGCCGTGTCCATCGCGAGGGTGGCCCCGATGATCTCGTCCACGTCGCCGCCGGAGCAGAAGCCGCGCCCCTCACCGGCCAGCACCAGGGCCCGCACGGAACGCTCCCGGGACAGCTCGGCCAGCAGATCGCGCAGATCCGCGTAGGCGCCGAAGGTCAGCGCGTTGAGCTTCTCGGGGCGGGCCAGGGTGACGGTGGCGACCCCGTCGCGCGTCGTGACCCGGAGATGGCGCCAGTTCTCCGTACGTGGCGCGGAGCTGGGAAACGGGCTCATTGGAGGGTGGTCCCCTTCAGCCGTCGGGCTGCTGCTTGCGTCGAATTTATCACTCGTACGTGACTCCCGTCACGAGTACGCGATAGATGATGCGCGGAGCGTGAGACCGCGGACACGTCGAGCGGGGAACACAGTGACGAAAGTCCCCCTTCGTGCTGGTCGACAGCCCCTTGTCCGAGCCGCGATGCTTCGTACGGTTGAACCTAGAAGCAATGCGTTCCAGGAACGTCTCGACTCCGAACGGAACCCGCCGTGCCGCCCGATGTCCCCGTCCCCGCCTCCTGGCGGATCGCGCTGCCGCACACAGCCGCGGCCGTGCCGATCGCGCGCGCCCTGATCCGTACGGCCCTGGCGGACATCGAGGCCCCGGCCGACAGCGACACCGCCGAACTCCTCACCGCCGAACTGGTCGCCAACGCGGTGGAGCACACCCCGGGCGACGAGCCGGTCGAGCTGGTGGTGGAGCTGCTGCCGAGCGGCTGCCAGGTGGAGGTGCACGACCGCGATCCCGCATCGCCGGGCGACCTGTCCCGCCCCGGACCGGGGAGCGAGCCGGACCCCTGGCTGGAGCACGGCCGGGGGCTGCTGCTGATCCGCACGCTCAGTTCGTCCTGCGGTCACCGCACGACGGAACAGGGCAAGGCGGTGTGGTTCACCCTGCCGTCACAGGCCGGACCGGTGGACTGACGCGTCGCGTACGGATCAGGACGCGGTCCGGCCGGCCAGCCGTGAACGGCCTCGTCCGTAGCAGGCGTACAGCACCGCGCCGGCCGCGAGGAACACCGCGAACTGCACCCAGGTCGTCCAGCCGGTCCCGTACATGAGGTAGACGCAGAAGCCGACGCCGAGAAGCGGGCCGACGGGGTGGAGCGGGATCCGGAAGGCGCCCCGCACCTCGGGGTTGCGGCGGCGCTGCACGATCACCGCGATGTTGACCGCGACCATGGTGGCGAGCGTGCCGATGGTCGTCAGGTTCACCACCACGTCGAGTGAGGAGAAGGCGGCCGGGACGGCGAAGACCGTGGCCACGATCCAGGTGTTGGCCACCGGCGTCGAGGTGCGCGGCGAGACGCGTTCGAAGACCTGGGGGACCAGGCCGTCGCGCGACATCGACATGAGGATGCGGGTCTGCCCGTACATCACCGCGAGGACGACCGAGGCGATGGCGATGATCGCCCCGAAGGCGATGATCCCGCCGCCGATCGTCGAGCCGGTGACCCGGTCGACGATCAGCGAGAGCGCGGCCGGCTTGTCCGAGACGGCGTCCGGGCCGAGGGCGCCGATGGCGGCGAGGGCCACCGCGCAGTAGAGCAGTGTGACCAGGCCGATGCAGATCATGATCGCGATCGGGATGTTGCGCCGGGGGTTCTTGACCTCCTCGCCCGCGGTGGTGATGGCGTCGAACCCGATGTACGAGAAGAACGCCAGCGACGCCCCCGCGGTGACACCGCCCGCGCCGTGGGCCGCGAACGGGGTGAGGTTGCCGTGCTCGAAGGCGGTGAAGGCGATGGCGCAGAACATCACCAGGACGGTGATCTTGAGGACCGCCATCGCGGCGGTGGCCCCGGCGCTCTCCCGGATGCCCCGCACCAGCAGGGTGGCGGCCATCATGACCACGATGACCGCGGGCAGATTGATCACGCCGCCGTCGCCGGGTCCCGAGGAGAGCGCGGCAGGCAGCTGCCACCCCAAGAGACTGTCGAGCAGCTCGTTCACGTACTGGCTCCAGCCCACCGCCACGGCGGAGACGGATACCCCGTACTCCAGGAGCAGGCACCAGCCGACGAGGAAGGCGACGCGTTCGCCGAGGGTGGCGTAGGCGAAGGAGTACGAGCTGCCGGACACCGGGATCGCGCTGCCCAGCTCGGCGAAGGAGAGCGCGGTGAAGACGCAGGTGACCGCGGCGAGGACGAAGGACAGCACGACGGCGGGCCCGGCCTCGGCCACGCTGTCGGAGAGGCCGACGAAGATGCCGGTGCCGACGACGGCGCCGACTCCGAAGCACACCAGCTGGAAGAGCCCCATGGTGCGCTTGAGGCCGTGCCCCTCCAGATCGGCTCCCGACTCCGCGATCAGCTGATGGGGGTCCTTGACTCGGTGCGGCGGGCCGGGCAGACGCAGGGGGCTCACGAGGCTGTTCTCATCTCTGGTGGCGCATGTGGGGGGGGTGCACCGGGGGTCGTGGGGACCGGTGGGGCGCACGAAAACGGGGTTCGAGCGTGCGAGCTCGAACCCCACCAACGGGACCATGATAGGTACTCTTGCGCATGTTCACCCCGTTGAAGGCATGAACATGCGGTTCGTTCCGGTCAGGGCCCGGCCAGCGTCGCGACCAGCACCGCCTTGATCGTGTGCATCCGGTTCTCCGCCTCGTCGAAGACGACCGAGTGGGCCGACTCGAAAACCTCGTCACTGACCTCCAGCTCGGTCAGACCGTGCCTGGCGTGGATCTCCCGCCCCACCTTGGTGCCGAGGTCGTGGTAGGCCGGGAGGCAGTGCAGGAACTTCACGTCGGGGTTGCCGCTGGCCCGCAGGACGTCCATGGTGACGGCGTACGGCGCGAGGGCGCTGATGCGCTCGTCCCAGACCTCCTCGGGCTCCCCCATCGAGACCCAGACGTCGGTGGCGATGAAGTCGGCGCCGCGCACACCCTCGGCGATGTCCTCGGTGAGCGTGACGGTCGCGCCGCTGGCCTCCGCGAGCCTGCGGGCCTCGGCGACGATCCCGTCGGCGGGCCAGTAGGCCTCCGGCGCGACGATCCGTACGTCCATGCCCAGCAGGGCGCCGGTGACCAGGTAGGAGTTGCCCATGTTGAACCGGGCGTCACCGAGGTAGGCGAAGGCGATCCGCTCCAGCGGCTTCGTGCTGTGCTCGGTCATGGTGAGGTAGTCGGCGAGCATCTGGGTGGGGTGCCAGTCGTCGGAGAGCCCGTTGAAGACCGGCACCCCGCCGTACTCCGCCAGCTCCTCGATGGCCGCCTGGCTGTCGCCCCGGTACTCGATCCCGTCGAACATCCGGCCCAGGACGCGCGCGGTGTCCTTCACCGACTCCTTGTGCCCCATCTGGGAGCCGGACGGATCGAGGTACGTGGTGGCCGCACCCTGATCGGCGGCGGCCACCTCGAACGCACACCGGGTGCGGGTCGAGGTCTTCTCGAAGATCAGCGCGATGTTCCGGCCGCGCAGCCGCTGCACCTCGGCCCCCGCCTTCTTCGCGGCCTTCAGCTCGGCGGCCAGATCGATCAGGCCGCGGAACTCCTCGGCCGTGAAGTCCAGCTCCTTGACGAAGTGGCGGCCTGCGAGGTCTATGGCCATGGTGACTGCTCCTGGGTCGGGCGGGGGGACGCATACGGTAACCCTGGAAGTCTATACGATGCAATGCATTGCTATACAGAGCGCTTCCGGGGCTCCCGCCCACCCGCGCCGCGCGACCCGGCTACACCGGATCGCGCACCACCGGGCAGCTCATGCAGCGGGGCCCGCCCCGGCCCCGGCCCAGTTCGCTGCCGCGGATCTCGATGACCTCGATCCCCTCCTTGCGCAGGTGGGTGTTGGTGGTGACGTTGCGCTCGTAGGCGACGACGACGCCCGGTTCGACGGCCAGCACGTTGCAGCCGTCGTCCCACTGCTCGCGCTCGGCGGCGTGCACGTCCTGGGTGGCGGTGAGGACCCTGATCGAGTCCAGCCCCAGCGCCTCCGCGATGGCGCGGTGCATGTGCTCGGGCGCGTGGTCGGTGACCTTGAGGTCACGCGGGCCGTCTCCCGGCTCGATGGTGTACGAGCGGAGCATGCCCAGGCCCGCGTACTTGGTGAAGGTGTCCCCGTCGACCATCGTCATCACCGTGTCGAGATGCATGAAGGCCCGGCTCTTGGGCATGTCGAGCGCCACGATCGTCCGGGCGGACCCGGCGTCGAAGAGTCCGCGGGCCAGCATCTCCACCGCCTGCGGGGTGGTGCGCTCGCTCATCCCGATGAGGACGGCGCCCCGGCCGATGACCAGGACGTCGCCGCCCTCGATGGTGGAGGGGTAGTCGTCCTGCCCCTGCGACCAGTGGTGGAAGGCGCCCGCCTCGGGGCCGGTGAAGAGCGGATGGTGCCCGTAGATCGCCTCGAAGTGGACGGTCTCGCGCTGCCGGGCCGGCCAGCGCATGGCGTTGATGGACACCCCGTCGTAGATCCAGGCCGAGGTGTCACGGGTGAAGAGGTGGTTGGGCAGCGGTCCGAGCAGGAAGTCGTCCAGGTCCATGACGTGGAAGCGGACCGAGGTCGGTTCGCGGTGCCGTTCCAGGAACTCCCGCTTGGTCATCCCGCCGACCAGCGCCTCACAGAGTTCGGTGGCGGACAGCTCCTCGAAAGCGGCCCGCAGGTGTTCGGTGGCGAGCGGACCGTACTCCTTCTCCTCGAAGACCCGGTCCAGCACGAGGCGCCGGGCGACCGGGATCTCCAGCGACTCACGGAGCAGGTCCCCGAAGAGGTGCACCTCGACGCCCCGGTCGCGCAGCACGTCCGCGAACCCGTCGTGTTCCTGGCGGGCCCGGCGCACCCAGAGCACGTCGTCGAAGAGCAACGCGTCCTTGTTGCTCGGGGTGAGCCGTTTCAGTTCCAGATCGGGGCGGTGCAGTATGACGCGGCGCAGCCGCCCGGCCTCGGAGTCGACATGGAATCCCATGCCCACATCCTCACCACACGGAGCGCCGTTCACCCGGCGAATCGCCTGCCGGTTCTGCGTGGACCGTCACCAAAGAGTGTCGGCAAAGTATCGTCCTCCGCCCGAAGGACGGGGCCGGCGGCGTCTGGTGCGTGCTCTCGCAGGGCGCCGGAGTGCCCTGGGCTGGGATCTCTCCCGCTCGAACGCAGTTGAGAACTCGGGGAAGTGCCAGGCACCGCCGGCCGGACGAGACTTTCGCGGACACGACCTACAGGCGAGGGTCCACCGGCTCCGACTCCAGCGCCAGCACCGCGAACACCGCCTCGTGCACCCGCCACAGCGGCTC
>CBRG010000062.1 GCA_000470535.1 Streptomyces sp. AW19M42 | reverse complement strand
GTGGGGGCGGTGGGGGCGGTGGGGGCGGTGGCGGAGGCGGCGGGGGCGGCGGAGGCGGAGGGGGGCGAGGCGCGGGCGGTGGAGTGGGCTCGGGCTTCGGCCCCGCGTGGCAACTGCCGTCACCACTGCTGGCGACCGCCGAACTGCCCCCGTCGTCACCGATCGAGGCATACCCGCAGTTACTCGCGACCGCGGGCATCGGGGCGGTCAGCAGCCAGATGAGTGCGACGGCCGCCGAGAGCCGGCCGATGAGTGATCCGTACACGACCGGGAGCATGTTCCGAGCCGCACGGCGGCACGCCGTGCGGCCGCCGGATTCCCCTGATGGTGGGGACCTGAAGCACTGGATGTTTGAGGCCGGGGAAAATTCTGCGGACGTATTGAGCAAAGAGGGCCCATGCGGACGTGCCCATAGTCATGCATCGCGCGATTCCGCATCGCAACTGGCAGTGTCGGTAGGAGCGTTGACATGCACATCAGGCAGGACGGCTCGCGTGCGGCGGTCGCGCGCCCACTCCGCGGCGGCGGGCCGGCCGGTGCCAACAGCCCCGTAGCCGGGGGGAGATGGTGTGCGGTGTCCCGTAATGCCGAGTCGGCCGATACGTCAAAGTAGTTCTATTGCGAACCTTTTTCAGTGGTTCCGTCGACCGAATGTCACACGCAGCGACGAGGCGGTTGCAGTTGCCACGGGTGTGACCAATAACGGACCGCTAATTTCCGTTTCCGCTCGCTCTCCTGGCGGGCGATCAGTAGCCTCTGGTCAACACTGACCATGAACATGGTCGGATCGCCGTGGCGACTTGTTGGAGAGATCGATGGAGCGTCCCGCCTGGGCACCGCGAGGCATTGACATTTCGGTGCCGAGCGTGTCCCGAATGTATGACTTCTATCTGGGCGGCTCGCACAATTTCGAGGTGGACCGGGAAGCGGCCCGCAAGGCGATGGAGTTCATGCCGGGACTTCCCAAGATCATGCAGGCGAACCGTGCCTTTATGCGCCGGGCAGTGCGCTACGCGCTCGATGAGGGGATCTCCCAGTTCCTGGACATCGGTTCCGGGATACCGACCTTCGGTAATGTTCATGAGGTCGCCCAGGGCATCGCCCCCGAGGCCCGGGTGGCGTACGTCGACCACGATCCGGTCGCGGTCGCACACAGCCAGGCCGTACTTGAGGGCAATTCCGCAGCGGTGATCGCCACCGCCGATCTGCGCCGGCCGCAGGAGATCCGGGACAACCCGGAGATCTCCGGACTCCTCGACTTCGACCGGCCGGTGGCGCTGCTGCTCGTCGCCGTACTCCACTTCATCGAGGACTCCGACGAACCGCACAAGGCGGTCGCGGAACTGCGGGACCTCCTGGCCCCCGGAAGCCTCCTCGTCGTCACCCACGCCTCGTACGAGGGCATCCCGCTGACGCGGGAGGAGGCCGGCGGCACGGTCGGGGTGTACAAGAACATCCGCAATCCGCTGGTCATGCGCTCGTCCGACGAGATCGGCCGGTTCTTCGACGGGTACGAGATGGTCGACCCCGGCCTGGTGCCGATGCCGAGCTGGCGCCCCGACACCCCGGTGACGCAGGGCGGTGAAGACCCGTACGCCTTTTCGGGCTTCGCGGGAGTGGGACGCAAGGCGTGAGCATTCCCGCCCAGTCGTCCGGCGCACCGGACGCGGAGCCCGACGGCCCCGAGGACCGGCTCCGGCGATTCGCCACGATCTGGAGCCGGGCCATATTCCCGTCGACGGCCACCTCCCTGACCCGCCCGGAGTTCGAACACCATCTGCTCCCGCTGGCGCGCATGCTCAGCGACACCCTGCACGCCCGCCCCTTCGACGCCGTGTCGGCGGCCGGGGTGGGTGGCGCGCTCGTCGCCGCGCACTGCACGGACCCGGACGCGCTCAGCTCCACGCTCGGCGTCGTCGACTCCTACCTCGTGCTCTACTGCGGGAACAACGGCCCGGTGGCACTGGCGACCGAGGACAGCCGGTCCCGCTGCGCCAGGATCCAGCACGCCGTCGCGGGCGGCTTCAGCCAGGCGCTGCGCGAGCGGACCCTCGCGGAGCAGGAGGCCATCGCCCGCTCGGCGCTCGCCGCGCGCTCCCACGCCGAACAGGCGCTGCACGCGACCGAGGCGCGGTTCCGGGCCGTCTTCAAGGACGCCGCCATCGGCATCGGGATCGCTGACCTCGACGGCAATGTGCTGGAGGTCAACGACACCCTCACCCGGATGTTCGGCGGGCTCGACCACCATGTGCGCGGCCACCGCGTCAACGAGTGGGTCCACCCCGAGGACTCCCCGAAGGTCTGGGCGTACTACAACGAGCTGGTGAGCGGCGAGCGCGACCACTACCGGATCGAGAAGGCGTTCTACCGCAACGACGGCACGGTCCTGTGGACCAACCTGACGGTGTCCCTGCTGCGCGACGCGGAGGGCCGGCCGGAGTACCAGCTGGCGCTGCTGGAGGACACCACAGAGCGCAGGCTGCTGAATCTGCGTCTTCGTTACGAGGCCACGCACGACGCGCTCACCGGCCTGCCGAACCGGACGCTCTTTTTCGAGCGCCTCGAGAAAGCGCTCTCGGCCAGTGACGGCAGCCGTTTCGGGCTCTGCTACCTGGACCTGGACGGCTTCAAGGCGATCAACGACAGCCTGGGCCACGCCTCGGGCGACCGGCTGCTCGTCGAGGTCGCGGACCGGCTGCAGACCTGCGCGACCGCCCGCGGCGAGATGGTGGCGCGGCTCGGAGGCGACGAGTTCGTGGCGCTGACGACCGGACCCGACACGGCCTCGGAGGTCGACGAACTCGCCTGCCGGATCCTCGGAGTGCTCGCCACACCGATCCGGCTGGACGGGCGTGAGCTCACCGTGCGGGGATCCATCGGGGTCGTCGAGGGCCCGGCCGGTGAGCGCAGCGCCGCCGAGGTGCTGCGCAGCGCCGACATCACGATGTACCGGGCCAAGTCCGCGGGCGGCAACCGCTTCGAGCTGGCCGACGCGGAGGCGGACGCCCGCGCCATCACCCGGCACGGGTTGACCACGGCGCTGCCGGCCGCGCTGGAGCGTGGCGAGTTCTTCATCGAGTACCAGCCGCTGGTGCACCTCGGGGACGGTTCGGTGCACGGGGCGGAGGCGCTGGTGCGCTGGTGCCACCCGCAGCACGGGGTGCTGGGGCCCGACCGGTTCATCGCGCTCGCCGAGCACACCGGGCTGATCGTGCCGCTCGGCCGCTGGGTGCTGGAGGAGTCGGTACGGCAGGCCAACTTCTGGCAGGAGCGGCACACCGACGGGGGTCCACTGCGGATCAACGTCAACCTCTCGCCCGCCCAGCTGCACCATCCGCGGCTGGTCAGCGAGACCGTCGACGTCCTGGAGCGCTCGGGGCTGGAGCCCGCGGCGCTGTGCCTGGAGGTCACCGAGTCGGCGCTCATCGGCGCCGACGACGACCTGCTGAAGCCGCTGCGCCAACTGGCCGACATGGGCGTCGGCATAGCGCTCGACGACTTCGGCACGGGTTACTCGAACCTGGCGAACCTGCGGCGGCTGCCGGTGAGCGTGCTGAAGCTGGACCGTTCCTTCACCCAGGGGATGCAGCACCACCCGGCCGACCCGGTGGACCTGAAGATCGTCGAGGGCATCGTGTCGCTAGCCCACGGCCTGGACCTGGCGGTGACGGTGGAGGGCGTCGAGACGGGGGCCCAGGCGGAGCAGTTGCGGGAGCTGGGCTGCGACACGGCCCAGGGCTGGTACTACGGGCGGCCCGGCGCCCCGGACCGGATCCACTCCCTGCTGCTGGCCGACGCGGTGTGAGCCGGTGGACGCTCCGTCCTGGGGTGCGTCAGGCGCTCGGGGACGGGGCGCCCGCCCGGCTCGCCAGCAGCACCCGCTGGAACTCGCGCGCCGCCCGTGGCGGAGCCACGTCACTGCGGTGCGCGAGCGCGATCGTGCGGCGGAGCCCCGGCTTCGCCAGTGGCGTCGTCCGCAGGTCGTGGCCCGTCCGGGTGGCCACCATGCTCGGGACCACCGCGATGCCCAGACCGGCCCCTACGACACCGAGCACCGCGTCCATCTCGCCCCCCTCCACGGTGAACGACGGCTCGAAGCCCTCGGCCCGGCAGGCGGCCACGGTCAGCTCCCGCAGGTCGTAGCCGTGCCGGAACATCACCAGCGGCTCGCTCTGCAGATCCGCGATGCGGACGCGCCCGCCCCGGCCGGGCCGCGGTCCCGCCGCCGACGAGACCACCACCAGATCCTCCTGGAGCAGCTCGACCGTGGTCAGGGCCGGTGAGGCCGCGGGGAGCGGAAGCACCACGAGGGCGAGATCGAGGGTGCCGCGCGCCAGCTCCCGTACCAGGTCGTGCGAGCCACCCTCCTCCAGGAGCAGTTGGATGCCCGGGTGCAGATCGTGGAAGGCCCGCAGCACGTCGGGCAGCAGCCCCGTGCAGACGCTGGGCGTCGCCCCGAGCCGGACCCGGCCCCGGCGCAGCTGGGCCAGCTCCTGGACCTCGTGCCTGGCGGTCTCCGCGTCGGCCAGGATGCGCCGGGCCAGCGGCAGCAGCGCCTCGCCCGCGTCGGTCAGCGCGATGTTCCCCCGGGCGCGGCTGAACAGCTCAGCCCCCAACTCGCTCTCCAGCGCCCTGATCTGTTGCGAGAGCGAGGGTTGTGACACATGTACGTCCTCCGCGGCGCGGGTGAAGTGCCGAGCCTCGGCCACGGCCACGAAGTACACGAGCTGCTGAAGCTGCATACACTCACTGTAGCTGGCCTGATAGCTAACAACTATGGATATGAGCTGCTTCATGTCTTGGACCGATCGGGACCTTCGCCCCTAGCGTGACCTCTATGGCATTGGCAACACGGACGGACCGACGGCCGTCCATGACGCGTTCGCTCTGGGACTCGTCCGTCGGCAAGAAGACGATCATGGCCGTGAGCGGTCTGATCATGCTCCTCTACTTGGTCGTCCACATGGTCGGCAACCTGAAGATCTTCTTCGGACCGGGCGAGTTCAACGGCTACGCGCACTGGCTGCGCGTGATGGGCGAGCCGTTCCTGCACCACGAGTGGGCGCTGTGGATCGTCCGGCTGGTGCTCGTCGCCGCCGTGGTGCTGCACGCCGTCTCCGCGTACCAGCTCAGCCGCCGCGACCTCAGGGCGCGGCCCAGCAAGTACGTGCACCGGAAGCCGCGCGCCAGCTATGCCACCAACACCATGCGCTACGGCGGCATCATCCTCGCGCTGTTCATCGTGTGGCACATCCTGGACCTGACGACCGGCACCGTGCACTCGGGCGGATTCCAGTCCGGACACCCGTACCAGAACGTCATCGACACCTTCTCCACCTGGTACGGCAACGTCATCTACATCGTCGCCATGCTGGCCATGGGCATGCATGTCCAGCACGGGTTCTGGAGTGCGGCACAGACCCTGGGCGCGGGCCGCGCGACCCGCGACCGTGTCCTGAAGACCCTCGCCAACGCGCTCGCGCTGGTGTTGACGGTGGGCTTTGTCTCCGTACCCGTCGCCGTCATGACCGGAGTGGTGAGCTGACTTGAACGACTACACGGACTACGCGACCGGCGAGCCCCTCGCCGACACCCGCGCCCCCGGCGGGCCCGTCGCGGAACGCTGGGACACCCGCCGCTTCGAGGCGAAGCTGGTCAACCCGGCCAACCGCCGCAAGCACACCGTCATCGTCATCGGCACCGGCCTGGCCGGCGGCTCCGCCGGCGCGACACTGGCCGAACAGGGCTACCACGTCGTCCAGTTCTGCTTCCAGGACTCGCCCCGCCGGGCCCACTCGGTGGCCGCCCAGGGCGGCATCAACGCCGCGAAAAACTACCGCAACGACGGCGACTCGGTCCACCGGCTCTTCTACGACACCGTCAAGGGCGGCGACTTCCGCGCCCGCGAGTCCAACGTGCACCGGCTCGCCCAGATCTCCGTCGAGATCATCGACCAGTGCGTGGCCCAGGGCGTCCCCTTCGCCCGCGAGTACGGCGGACTCCTCGACAACCGCTCCTTCGGCGGCGTCCAGGTCTCCCGCACCTTCTACGCCCGAGGCCAGACGGGGCAGCAGCTGCTTCTCGGCGCCTACCAGGCCCTGTCCCGGCAGATCGCCGCGGGCAACGTGGAACTGCACCCCCGCACCGAGATGCTCGACCTGATCGTCGTCGACGGCAAGGCCCGCGGCATCGTCGCCCGCGACCTCGTCACGGGGAAGATCGACACGTACTTCGCCGACGCGGTCGTGCTGGCCAGCGGCGGATACGGCAACGTCTTCTACCTGTCGACCAACGCCATGAACTCCAACGCCACCGCCATCTGGCGCGCCCACCGGCGCGGCGCGTACTTCGCCAACCCGTGCTTCACCCAGATCCACCCCACCTGCATCCCGCGCACCGGTGAGCACCAGTCCAAGCTGACGCTGATGAGTGAGTCGTTGCGCAACGACGGCCGCATCTGGGTCCCGAAGGCCAAGGGCGACACCCGCCCCGCCAACGAGATTCCCGAGGACGAGCGCGACTACTACCTGGAGCGCGTCTACCCCGCCTTCGGAAACCTGGTGCCCCGCGACATCGCCTCCCGCGCGGCGAAGAACGTCTGCGACGAGGGCCGCGGGGTCGGCCCCGGCGGGCAGGGCGTCTACCTGGACTTCGCGGAGGCCATCCAGCGGATGGGCCGGGCGAAGGTCGAGGAGAAGTACGGCAACCTCTTCGACATGTACGCGCAGATCACCGCGGAGAACCCGTACGAGACACCGATGCGCATCTACCCGGCCGTGCACTACACGATGGGCGGGCTCTGGGTCGACTACGACCTCCAGACCACGATCCCCGGGCTGTTCGCGATCGGAGAGGCCAACTTCTCCGACCACGGGGCCAACCGGCTCGGAGCCTCCGCGCTGATGCAGGGCCTCGCGGACGGATACTTCGTCCTCCCGTCGACGATCAACGACTACCTGGCCCGCAACCCGCACCACGAGAAGGTTGACGCCTCGCACCCCGAGGTGGAGGCAGCCGTGGCCGAGACCGAGGACCGGATCAACCTGCTGCTGGCCGTCGACGGCGACCGCACCCCCGACTCCTTCCACCGGGAGATCGGTGAACTCATGTGGGAGTACTGCGGTATGGCCCGCACCGAGGAGGGACTGCGCAAGGCGCTCGGCAAGCTGCCGCTGATCCGCGAGGAGTTCTGGCGGCGCATCAAGGTCCCCGGCACCGGTGACGAGTTCAACCAGTCGCTGGAGAAGGCCAACCGCATCGTCGACTACCTGGAGCTCGCCGAGCTGACGTGCCTCGACGCGCTGCACCGCGCCGAGTCCTGCGGGGGGCACTTCCGCGAGGAGTCGCAGACCCCGGACGGTGAGGCCGCCCGGCGCGACGAGGAGTTCTCCTACGCCGCGGCCTGGGAGTTCACCGACACCGGCGGCGCTCCCGTCCTGCACAAGGAAGACCTTGTCTTCGAGTACGTCCACCCCACTCAGCGGAGCTACGCATGAAGCTCACCCTGCGCGTCTGGCGCCAGAAGAACGCCGACGCCCCCGGCGCCATGTCCACCTACCGGGTGGAGGGCATCTCCCAGGACATGTCGTTCCTGGAGATGCTCGACACCCTCAACGAGGAACTCATCCTCGAAGGGGACGACCCCGTCGCGTTCGACCATGACTGCCGCGAAGGCATCTGCGGCGCGTGCAGCCTGGTCATCAACGGGGACGCCCACGGCCCGGAGCGCACCACCACCTGCCAGCTGCACATGCGGTCCTTCGAGGACGGCGACACGATCGACATCGAGCCCTGGCGCGCCTCGGCCTTCCCGGTCGTCAAGGACCTGGTCGTGGACCGCTCGGCCTTCGACCGGATCATCCAGGCCGGCGGCTACATCTCCGCCCCGACCGGTACGGCACCGGACGCGCACGCCACCCCGGTGCCCAAGCCGGACGCCGACTTCGCCTTCGAGCACGCCGAGTGCATCGGCTGCGGTGCCTGCGTGGCGGCCTGCCCCAACGGCTCCGCGATGCTCTTCACCTCGGCGAAGGTCAACCACCTGAACGTGCTGCCGCAGGGCGCCCCGGAGCGCGAGACCCGGGTGCTGGACATGGTGGGTCAGATGGACAGCGAGGGCTTCGGCGGCTGCACCCTCACGGGGGAGTGCGCCACGGCCTGCCCGAAGGGCATCCCGCTGCCGTCGATCTCCGCGATGAACAAGGAGTGGCTGCGGGCGACCCGCAAGGTCCACCGCTGAGACAGTGGAGCCCCGGCTGCGGAGGCCGCCCGCCACCGGAGCCGGGGCTCCGTCGTCCCGTCGGTCAGGACGTCACGGAGAGGTCGTCACCGTAGACCGTGCCCTGCCCGTACCAGCCGTGCAGATACACCGTCACCGCACCGCTGGCCCCGGTGGTGAAGGCCACCGACTGCTTGGCGTAACCGCTGGACGAGCCCCAGGTGCTCGCCGTGGCCCCACCCTTGACGCCGAGGTAGCCGTAGCTGCCCTGCACCCAGCCCTGAAGCGTGTACTTGGTGTTGGGGGACAGGGTGAGCATCTGCGTGCACTCGCCGGTCTGCGAGGCGGTGGCCGCCGCGGCGAGCGCGTGCGAGCCGCCGTGCACCGGGGTGGAGACGACCGAGCCGCCGGACTCACAGGTCCAGGGGCCGAGTGAACCCGTCTCGAAGTCGCCGTTCACCAGCGATCCGGTGCCGCCCCCGGGGCCGGAGACCGTCAGCGTGAAGACCGCCGTGTGGCTCAGCGTGCCCGCCGCGCCGGTCACGCTTACCTTGTACGTGCCGGGCGCGGCCGACGCCGAGGCGGTGACCTTCAGCGTGGACGTACCGCCCGCGGTGACCGACGTCGGGCTGAGCGTGGCCGTCACACCGGCCGGCGCCCCGCTCGTCGTCAGCGCGACGGTCTTGGCGCTGCCGGAGGTGACCGCGGTCCTCACGGTCGCCGTGGCCGAACCGCCGGGCGCGACCGTCGCCGCCCCGGGGGCGACGGCCACCGAGTAGTCGTCCGTCACCGGGCCGGTGCCGCCGCCCGTGGTGAAGGGCGCGAACGTGTGGCTGAAGTACCAGGTGTCCTGCGCGATCCCGGAGCAGGTGTCGCTGCCGCCGGTGCCGGGGCAGCCGCCGTTGTCGCGCTGCAGCGCCCAGAACGACAGGGTGCTGACACCCTTGGAGACGGCCCAGTTGTACACCGAGGTGGCGTCGGCCGTGGTGAACGTCTCGGCGGGGCCGTAGTCGTCGATGCCGGGCATCTCGATGATGCCGGTCATGCCCCAAAGCTGGGCCTCGGTCTTCGACGGGTAGAGCTTGGCCAGCTGGCCCTTCAGGCCGGTGATCGCCGTCTGGGTGTCCTGCGCCATGTTGTGCGAGGCACCGTCGTAGTAGTCGAACGTCATGAGGTTCACGACATCGACCTGGGCGCCGTTGGTCACCGCGTTCTTCAGCACCGCGAGCCCGCTGGAGGCGAGACCACTGGTCGTGGTGGGCAGGGTGTACGAGATCTGCACCGAGCGGCCGTTGGCTGCGGCCCAGTCCTGCACCTTCTTGATCGCCTTGTTGCGGCGGTCGATCCCGGCGCTGTTCTCCAGCGAGTTGTCCTCGATGTCCATGTCGAGGCGGGACACGTCGTAGGTCGTGATGACCTTCTCGTACGCCGCGGCGATGGAGTCGACGCTCGTGCAGCTGTCGGCGATCTCGGTGCCGCCGTTGTCGGCCGCGTACCCGCCGAACGACGGGATCACGTCGCCGCCGCGCGACCTGATGGTCGTGAAGTCGGCGCCGTACTCGGACTGGGCGATCGGCGCACTCGAATCCCCGTTCCAGTACGGGGTGCAGGAACCCTGGGCCTCGGTCTGGACAAAGGCCATGGTCAGATACTTGGCCCCGGACGCCTGCGAGAGGGCGGCCGGGCTGTCTCCGTTGTACGCCTCGAAGTACGGGGCGAAGACATGCGCGGGCAGAGGAGTGGCGGCGGTGGCGGCGGCCTGCGCGCCGGCGCCTGATCCGAGGACCAGGCCTGCGGACGCGACGGCCGTGGCCAGGGCGCTCAGGACGGCGGCGACTGTTCTTGGACGTCTCATCGGGTAGCTCCCAGCGGAGTGAGACAACGGGGCGGATCGCGCGGCTCTGCCACGCCCGTCGAGGGGCGTGGTCCGTTCCTGTGAATCCCGGCCGGGGGTCACGTACCGCACGGTGTGGAGCGGCCGTGAGGCATGCCCATAATTGGTCTGGACCAGCTAACTGTCAACGTTCTTTACTGTTTTATTTCCCTACGGCCGGCCGAACCGGCAACCGGCAGTACAAATAGTGGAGTTGGGGAGAAAAGAACGGTCAGTCGAGGTGGAGCGAGGCCCGGAGGTACGCCGCCGTCCGGCTGCCCTCCGCCCGCGCCACGGCCGAGGGCGGCCCCGTCGCCACGATCCGGCCGCCCAGGTCGCCGCCGCCCGGCCCGAGGTCGATCACCCAGTCGGCGCCCGCGACCACGGCCATGTCGTGCTCGACGACCACCACGGTGCTGCCCGCGTCGACCAGCCCGTGCAACTGCCGCATCAGGACCTCGACATCCGCCGGATGCAATCCCGTCGTCGGCTCGTCCAGCAGGTACAGGGTGTGGCCCCGGCGGGCGCGCTGGAGCTCGGCGGCCAGCTTGATCCGCTGTGCCTCGCCACCGGAGAGCTCGGTCGCCGGCTGCCCGAGCCGCAGATAGCCGAGCCCCACATCGAGCAGGGTCCGCAGACTGCGTTCGGCGCCGGGCGTGGCGGCGAAGAAACCGGCCGCCGACTCCACCGTGAGATCCAGTACCTGGGCGATGTTCAGCCCGCGCAGGGTGACTTCGAGGGTCTGCGGGTTGTACCGCGCGCCGTGGCAGTCCGGGCAGGGCGCGTACGTACTGGGCAGGAAGAGCAGCTCCACGGAGACGAACCCCTCACCCTGGCAGGTCTCGCACCGTCCGCCCGCCACGTTGAAGGAGAACCGCCCGGCGCGGTAGCCGCGCTCGACCGCCGTGTCCGTTGCGGCGAACAGTTTGCGCACGACGTCGAACAGCCCGGTGTACGTGGCCAGGTTGGAACGCGGCGTACGGCCGATGGGCTTCTGGTCGACCTGGACGAGGCGGTCCACCGCCTCCAGCCCCTCGGCCGACGCGCACCCGGGTACGGGCCGCTCGCGCGGCTGATCGGCCTCGGCCTCCGCCGGGGCCCGCCGGTCGGCCAGCACGTCCGCCAGGACCTGCCCCACCAGCGTCGACTTGCCCGACCCCGAGACCCCCGTGACGGCGGTGAACACCCCGAGCGGGAAGGCGGCGTCCACGCCACGCACATTGTGCCGCTCCACGCCGTGCAGCCGCAGCCACCCGGCGGGCTCCCGCACCTCGCGCACCGGGGCCGGCGCGTCGTCGAAGAGGAAGCGGCGCGTCGCCGACTCCTCGACATCGGCGAGACCGGCCGGCGGGCCGCTGTGCAGCACCCGGCCGCCGTGCTCTCCGGCCAGTGGACCCACGTCGACCAGCCAGTCGGCCCGCCGCACCACATCCATCTGGTGCTCCACGACGAAGACCGTGTTCCCGGCCTCCTTCAGTCGGCCGAGCACCCCGAGCAGCGACTCGGTGTCCGCCGGGTGCAGACCGGCGGACGGCTCGTCCAGGACGTAGACGACGCCGAACAGCCCCGACCGCAACTGCGTGGCCAGCCGCAGTCGTTGCAGCTCGCCGGAGGAGAGCGTCGGGGCGGTCCGGTCCAGGCTGAGATAGCCGAGCCCCAGCTCGGTGACCGTCTCGATCCTGGTCAGCAGATCGGACGTCAGCACTCGGGCGGTGTCGCCTCCGCCGGCCGCCGTCAGTGCCTCGGCGAGCCCGGTGAGCGGGAGTCCCGCCAGCTCCGCGATCGTCCGGCCCGCGAAGGTGACCGCCATGGCCTCCGGCCGGAGCCGGCTGCCGTCGCAGACCGGACACGGCTCACTGGTCAGAAAGCGCTCGGCCTTCGTCCGCAGGGCCCGGCTCCTGGTATCCGCGAAGGTGTACATCACGTAGCGGCGCGCGCTCATGTACGTACCCTGGTAGGGGCGTTGGATCCGGCCCGCGTCGCGCACCGGATGGACCGTCACCACCGGCTGCTCGTCGGTGAACAGGATCCACTCCCGGTCTGCCGGGTCGAGCTCACGCCACGGCCGGCCGACGTCGTACCCCAGGGCGTCCAGCACATCCCGCAGGTTCTTGCCCTGCCAGGCCCCCGGCCAGGCGGCGATCGCGCCGTCCCTGATCGACAGCGAGGAGTCGGGGACCAGCAGCTCCTCGGTGGTGCGGTGCACCCGGCCGAGGCCGTGGCAGCGTGGACAGGCCCCCGCGGCGGTGTTCGGTGAGAACGCGTCGGAATCCAGCCGCCCGGCGCCCTCCGGATACGTCCCGGCCCGGGAGAACAGCATCCGCAGCGAGTTGGACAGCGTGGTCACCGTCCCCACGGAGGACCTGGCCCCCGGCGCCGACCTGCGCTGCTCCAGCGACACGGCAGGCGGCAGTCCGGTGATCTCGCCCACCGCGGGTGCGCCGACCTGGTGGATCAGCCGGCGGGCGTACGGGGCGACGGACTCGAAGTAGCGGCGCTGGGCCTCCGCGTAGATCGTCCCGAAGGCCAGCGAGGACTTTCCGGAGCCGGAGACACCGGTGAAGACGGTCAGGGTGTCGCGCGGGATGTCGACCCGGACGTCCTGGAGGTTGTGCTCGCGGGCGCCGCGGACCCTGACGTACGGGTCGTGGGGGATGGGCATGGGGGCGGGGACTCCGTACGGTTCGGGGCGGGCCGGCCAGGACAAACAGCCTGATTCTAGGCCGCGGCGGGCCGCGGGGCCGCTGGGCGCGGACGTCGCCCGCGCTGAAGGACGCGCGGGCTCGCCGTGCGCGCTCCGCGTCAGTCCTTGTCGTCGAGCCGGAAGCCGACTTTCAGGCCGACCTGGTAGTGCTCGATCCGGCCGTCCTTGATCTGGCCGCGCACCTCGGTGATCTCGAACCAGTCGAGATTGTGCAACGTTTCCGAAGCCCTTGCGACCCCGTTGCGGATGGCCGCGTCGACGCCCTCATGGGAGGTTCCTACGATCTCTGTGACGCGATATGTGTGGTTTGACATCTTATATCTCCTCTCGCCTCTACCAAGGTGCCCCACCTTGGCGGGGTTCGCGAGAGTTGGCGGGGCGGTCGCGCGTCCGGAACCGGCCTTGACCAAAGTATTGGTCCATACCAAAATCCAGCCACGCCCGTGCGAGCGCAGCCCGCAGTCCCCCCACACCGGGTCCTGATTTTGTCGTGCCGTTTCGCAGAAGGTGACCCCGTGAAGAACCGCATGCTCGTAGGAGCTGTTGCCCTGATATCCGTAGCCGCACTGGGCGGCTGCGGTGTGATCCCCGGTTCGGGTGGCTCCGGCAGCAAGATAGTCACGATCTGGCTGATGAAGGACAGTGTGAGCCCCGACTTCCTGGCCGATTTCAAGAAGTCGTACGAAGCGGCGCACTCGTCGGTCGAACTGGACTTCAAAATCCAGAGCTGGAGCGGTATCGGGCCGAAGGTCATCGACGCCCTGGGCGGCAAGGACACTCCGGATGTGATCGAGGTCGGCAACACCCAGGTCGCCCAGTACGCGGAGAGCGGAGGGCTGCGCGATCTGACCCTGGAGTCGATGCGCGACCTCGGCAGCGAGGATTGGCTGCCCGGTCTCGCCGAACCGGGCAGCATCGGCGGCGTCCAGTACGGAATCCCCTGGTACGCGGCCAACCGGGTGGTGATCTACAACAAGGACCTTTTCGAGGAAGCCGGCATCAAGTCCCTGCCCAAGACACGCGCGCAGTGGATCGCGGACAGCGAGAAGCTGAATCGCGACGGCGATCAGGGCATGTATCTGCCGGGCCAGAACTGGTACGTGCTCGCCGGGTTCATCTGGGACGAGGGCGGCGAACTCGCGAGCGAGAGGGGCGGCGATTGGAAGGGCACGCTCAACTCCGCCGCGGCCCTGCGGGGAATGAAGTTCTACCAGCAGCTCCAGGCGCTCGGCAGCGGGCCCAAGGACGCGGACGAGGAAAAGCCCCCGCAGGGCAACGTGTTCGCCAAGGGAGATGTCGCACAGATCATTTCCACCCCCAGTACAGCGACGCTGATCGAGAAAACGAATCCCGAACTCAAGGGGAAACTGGGATACTTCCCGATCCCGGGCAAGACCGTGAAGTCTCCTGGTTCGGTATTCACCGGCGGATCCGATCTGATCGTTCCGCAGAAGGCGCACCGGCGGAGCGCCGGCATCGACGTGGTCAAGGAACTGGCCGGCGCCAAGTGGCAGGAGGTGCTGGCCAAGACCATGAGCTACGTGCCCAACAAGACCACCCTGGCCCATGTCATCGAGGGCGAGGAGAGCACCGCCGCGATGGCAGAGGGCGCCGCGGAGGGCCATGCCACCCCCAACTCGCCGCAGTGGGCGGCTGTGGAGGCCGACAACCCGATCAAGCTGTACATGACGGCCGTGCTCCAGGGCGGTGACCCGGCGGCGGAGGCGAAGACCGCCTCGGAGAAGATCACGGGAGCACTCGCGGGCAGCTGACCGCGCGGTCGGCCGGTGAGCGGGGGACCGGCACGCACCACGGGATTCAGCCGTCGCGCCTCCCGGCTCTCCACGACGGTCACGTCGAACCCAGCCGGTCACGGAAGAAGCGGGGAGCCGGACCGCCGCGCTCCGGCGGGCGCCGCGGCCTTCTTCGGTGACGATCCGCTGACCGCCTCGCTGTGGCGGGTGGTGAGGGCGGCCGGGCTGACCGCCGGGATCGGCGTGCTGACGCCGATCCCGGCGGGCGCGGTGGACGGCCGCCGCGGACTGGCCCGGCCGGCTCAGTCCACCGTGGCGAGCGACAGCGCGAACCTGCCCGCGGCGTCCGTCCACCACTGGGCCAGCCGCAGCCCGGCCCGGTCCAGTTCGTCCCGCACTCCCTCCTCGCGGAACTTCGCGGACACCTCGGTCCGCAGTTCCTCACCGGCCTCGAACGGCACCACCAGATTCAGTTCCGGGATCTTCACCGTGAGCTCCCGGCGGGCCCGCAGCCGCATCTCGATCCACTCCCGCTCCGGATTCCACCGGGCC
The DNA here is from genome assembly GCA_000470535.1 of Streptomyces sp. AW19M42. Lineage (GTDB taxonomy): Bacteria > Actinomycetota > Actinomycetes > Streptomycetales > Streptomycetaceae > Streptomyces. The sequence goes on along the minus strand of CBRG010000062.1, from coordinate 7,278 downwards.
ACGTGCTCGAAGTCGGCCGGCTCGAAGTCCGCCCCCAGCTCCCGGTCGACGACCGACAGGACGTTCCGGTTGAATGCCGCCGTGACTCCCGCGGCGTCGTCGTACGCCGCTACGAGCACGTCCTCGTCCTTCACCAGATCCGTGCCGAGCAGCAGGCTGTCACCGGGGGAGAGCAGCGAGCGTACGGATGTCAGGAACGCGGCCCGCTCCTCCGGCAGCAGATTGCCGATGGTGCCGCCCAGGAAGACGACCAGCCGCGGCCCTGGGGTCTCGGGCAGCGTCAGCGCGCCGGTGAAGTCGGCGATGAGCGCGTGCACGGACAGGCCGGGACGCTCTTCCAGCAGCGCCCCGGCCGCTCCGCGCAGCGCGCTCTCGCTCACGTCGACCGGCACATAGGTGTGCAGCTCCGGCAGCGCGTCGAGCAGGTGCCGGGTCTTCTCGGAGGACCCCGAGCCCAGTTCCACCAGGGTCCGGGCGCCGGACGCGGCGGCGATCGCGCCGGCCCGGTCGATCAGGATCTCCCGCTCGGCCCGGGTCGGGTAGTACTCGGGCAGCCGGGTGATCTCCTCGAACAGCTCGCTGCCGCGGGCATCGTAGAACCACTTGGGCGGCAGGGTCTTCGGCTGCCGGGTCAGACCGTCCAGCACGTCGGCGCGCAGCGCCGCGTCCGTCGCGTCCACCGGCAGGGTGCGGGTCAGCAGAAAGGGACTCACTGGGTGGGCTCCTTGAGCGGGGTCAGCGACACGTCGGCGCGGGTCGCGGTCAGCAGAGTGCGGTCCGGGACCTCGCGCCAGCGCGGATCGTCGTCGTAGGGCTCCGAGGCCACGACCGCGTGCCGGCCGGGCTCGGACCAATGCCACAGGCTGTCGCCCCAGGCCGTCGCCACGATGGTGGAACCATCGGTGAGCAGCAGGTTGAGCCGGGATCCCGGAGCCGCCTCCGCGACCTCAAGCACGGTGTCCGCGACGGCCTGCGGGAGCGCGTCGCCCGCCGCGAGCCGGTGCCGCACCAGGGCCCAGACCAGCGCCGAGTCGCAGCGGGCGGTGAGCCGCAGCAGTTCGGCCGCGGGCAGCGTCGCCGCGAGCGGCGCCATGGAGCCGGGCCAGCCCTTCACCGCGCCGTTGTGGCTGAACAGCACCTCGCCCCCGGCGAACGGGGCGGCCGCGGCCTCGCCGTCCGGATCGAACTCCGTGGCATCGCGGACCGCGGCCAGTACGGCGTGGCTGCGCACCACCCGGGTCAGATCGGCGAAGGTCCGGTCGCCCCAGACGGGTCCGGGCCGGCGGTAGCGTCCGGGGACCGGGTCCCCGTCCGCGTACCAGCCGACGCCGAATCCGTCCGCGTTGACCGTCCCGTGCCGCTGCCGGCGCGGCTCCCAGGACTGGCGCACCAGTGAGTGTGCGGGCCGGGTCAGAATCTCGCCCAGGGCTACCGGTGGCCCCACATAAGCGATATGACGGCACATCAGGCATCACTCGCGGTGCGGAACCCCGAGAAGATCTGCCGCCGCACGGGCAGGTCCCAGTTGCGGAACGTACCCCGGCAGGCCACCGCGTCCACCGCGAACGACCCGCCGCGCAGCACCTTGTGCCCGGGGCCGAAGAACACCTCCGAGTACTCGCGGTACGGGAACGGCGCGAAGCCCGGGTAGGGCAGGAAGTCACTCGACGTCCACTCCCACACGTCCCCGATCAGCTGCCCCGCGCCGGACGGCGACCGGCCGGCCGGGTACGCCCCGGCGGGGGCGGGCCGCAGGTGGCGCTGGCCCAGGTTGGCGTGCTCAGGTGCGGGGTCCCCGTCGCCCCACGGATAGCGCCGGGACCGGTCGGTGGCCGGGTCGTGGCGGGCCGCCTTCTCCCACTCGGCCTCGGTGGGCAGTCTGCGGCAGGCCCAGCGGGCGTACGCGTCGGCCTCGTACCAGCTGACGTGCAGCACCGGCTCGTCCGCCGGCACCGGCTCGGTCACGCCGAAGCGACGGCGCAGCCACTGGCCGGATTCCCGGCGCCAGAACAGCGGCGCCGTCAGCTCGTGCTTACGGACCATCGCCCACCCCTCGGGCGTCCACCAGCGCCGCTCGGTGTAGCCGCCGTCCTCGATGAACGCGCGGTACGCGCCGCAGGTCACCGGGGCGGTGTCGAGGAAGAAGGCGGGAACCTCGCGGCGGTGCGCGGGGCGTTCGTTGTCCAGAGCCCATGGTTCGGTCGAGGTGCCCATGGTGAACGGGCCTCCCGGTATCAGTACTTCGGCCGGAAGCGTGGCCGCGCCGGCGGCCCGGGGCGGCTCGGGGGCGCTGAGTGCGGCGGGGCCGGAGCGAAGCTGATGGGTGATCAGCATGGTCTCGTCGTGCTGCTGTTCGTGCTGCGCGATCATCCCGAAGGCGAACGCGGACCGCAGCAGGGGGCGCCCGCCGAGCGGCGTCGAGCCGAGTACGTCGAGGGCCCGGCCGCGCACCTCCGCGGCGTACGACCTGGCCTCGGCGGGGGCCAGCAGTGGCAGGGAGGTGCGGGTGGCCCGGGGGTGCTCGAAGGCGTCGTACAGGCCGTCGATCTCCGGGCGCATCGCCTCCCGCCCGCCCACGCCGCGCAGCAGCCACAGCTCTTCCTGGTTGCCGATGTGCGCGAGGTCCCAGACCAGGGGAGACATCAAGGGTGAGTGCTGGGCGGCCAGTTCGTGGTCGTCCACGCTGTCGGTGAGCAGTGTGGTGCGCTCCCGCGCGGTGAGGAGCGCGGCGACAGCACGCTCGCGGAGCACCTCGGCGTCCTGTGCGTCCCGTGCGCCAGATACGTCCGGGCGGTGCGGCCCGGCGGGTGAAGGTGCGGGGGAGTCGGTCATGAGAGGGTCCCCTTCGGGTCGTACCGGCCGTCCGCCCGGTCAGCTGCGAGCGTGGCCCTGAGATCGTCGGCGGGACATCGGCCCCGGGCGACGTACCGGTCGTGGAAGTCCGCCACCGTGTCCTGCACCGCGCGCGTCGCACCCATCCTGGGCAGCGCCGCCATGGCCAGCTCGAAGCAGGCGGTGGCCGCCGCCCGCAGTTCGGGATCGGCCAGTCCGTCGCGAGCGGCGGCGAGCCAGAGCGGATTGCGCGGAGCGGCCAGCGGCCCCGCGGTCTCGGCCAGCGGTTTGACCGTGCGGTACACGGTCTCGGCGGCCTCCGGGTCGTCGAACAGGGCAGTGGTGACCGCGAGCGGCACGAGCCATCCGTCGGTACCCGACTGCGCGTCGATCATGCGCAGCTCCAGGTGCCCGCGCGGACGGACCGGCGGGAACAGCGTGGTGATGTGGTAATCGAGGTCGGAGCGGTCCGGGCGCCGAGGTGCCCCGGATCGGATCCACTCCCGGAGACTGAGCCCCTCGGGCACGTGCCACGGCCCCGTCTCGCCGCGGATGCACAGGACCGGCGTGTCCAGGACGTACGAGGCCCAGGCGTCCCGGGCCGGCAGCGAGCCGGCCGGGGCGAGTGTGCGCAGCGGGTCGAGATCGGCCCACAGGGACTGGCGTGCAGAGCGCCACGGCGTCGGGCTGCCCTGCCGGAACGGCGAGTTGGCGAACGCCGCCACCAGTACCGCACCCAGCAGATGGGCCAGCTGCCAGCGCCGCCCGTAACCCAGCGGACCGGGTTCCTCCTCTCCGGCGTCCAGACAGACTTGTACGGACGCGGTCGTGCACATCATGGCGCGGCCCGCCGGGCCCCACCGGTCCAGCGCCTTCTCCATGGCGTCGTAACGGGGTTCGCGCAGCAGCCTGCGCGGCGACTGCCAGGGATCGACGCCGAGCCCGACGGCGGTGAGATCCAGCCGGTCGAGCGCGGCACGTACGGCGACGAGGTCGTCGGCGGTGTCGTTGACACACGCCATGAGGGAATCCGCGGGGCGCGAGCTGAGCTCCAGCTGTCCGCCGGGTTCGAAGGTCACCGCGGCGTTCAGGGACAGCGCCCGGACGGCCGCTGCGGCCGCTTCGAGACGGTGGTGCGGGACGGGACTGTGCGGGCGGTCGCGATCGTGCAGGAGCCATTCGAGCTCGACTCCCACGATGCGCGGCGGCCCCGTCTTGAAGCAGATGCCGCGCAGTAGATCCTCCGCCTCGCCCTCGCCGAGGGGCGGGGCGTAGTCGGGCGGACCATGGCCGCCGGACGTTTCGGGTGACATGCCGGGCCTCCTTTGCCGGTGTGTCCGTCCTACCCAAACCCCTGCCGGGAGTTCGCACAAGAGTGCCCCGGCATGTCGGAAATTCGGTTGCGCCCAAACTGCGGGAGCGTCGATCATGCCCCGTATGCACCATAAGGGGGAGGGCCGGTGAGCGCCCGGCTGCGCGGCATCGCGCGAGAGACCGAGGCCATCGTCGAGGCGGGGTTCTACCGCACGCCGCAAGGGCGGGAAGTCAGTATCGAACGGGCGCTGACAGCCGCCCTCTCGGGTACCAGGCTGTACGGCCCCGAGCCGGTGCCGGTGGCGTCGCTGGACCGCGACCGCACACCGGTCATCGAGGTCACCGGCGAGAGCAGCCTGCAGGCGGCCGCCCGGATGACCGGCGAACGGCCGGGCAAGGTCGCCGTCCTGAACTACGCCTCCGCCCGCAATCCCGGTGGCGGATACCTCAACGGGGCCCAGGCGCAGGAGGAGGCCCTGTGTCGCGGCTCCGCGCTCTACGCCACGCTGCGCCGGGCCCCGGAGTACTACGCGCACCACCGCGCCGAACGCAGCCCCTTCTACACCGACCGGGTCATCCACTCACCGGGCGTGCCGGTCTTCCGCGACGACCGGGGCCGGCTCCTCGACACCCCGTACCTGGCGGGATTCCTCACCTCGCCCGCGCCCAACGCCGGGGTGATCCGCCGGACAGACGCCGGTTCGGCGCACCTCGTCGCGGCCGCGCTCGCCGCACGGGCCGAACGGGTGCTGGAGGTCGCGACGGTGCGCGGATACCGCAGGCTGGTGCTGGGCGCCTGGGGCTGCGGTGTGTTCCGATGCGATCCGGCGGAGGTGGCGGGCGCGTTCCGCGAGCTGCTCACCGACGGCGGCCGGTTCGCGGGCCACTTCGAGCAGATCGTCTTCGGCATCCTCGACCGCCACGGGGGATCACCCACCAGGGCCGCGTTCGATCGCGCGTTCGAGATGAGGGGTCAACCCTTACCCTGACGTTGAGCCATAGGCTTCGACGTCATCCGGAACGGCCCGCCTGAGCCGTTCGGGTCCGCGGCCCGGCACGGTCGCACGGAGACACCGTGGAAGTGACGGGCCGCCGCACCCTCACCTCCAGCCGTAGAGCTCCCGGAGCCGCCCGGCGACCAGGTCGAACCTGTCCCGGTCCAGGGCACACGCCTCGCGCCGCATCCCGACCTCGTGGACCCGCAGCACCCGGTCCAGGTCGACCCAGGACGGCCGCCCCGAGCTGTCCCAGGGGCCGGCGCCCAGTGCCACCCACTCGCGGTCCTGGTCGTGCTGCTTGCTGGAGAGCTGTACGGCGAGCAGGGTGCCCGCCTCCTCACGAGCCACGACGAGAACCGGTCGGTCCTTGCCGCGCCCGTCGTTCTCCTCGAACGGCACCCAGGTCCAGACGATTTCGCCGGGGTCGGGATCACCGTCCCGGTCGGGGGCGTACGTGGCGCGGACCGGGCCCACCCCGTGCGGGTCGGCCTCGGCGGTGGCGCCGGGACCGGTGCGGCCGGGAAAGGCGGCCGAGTCGTCATTGATGTCGCTGCGGTGCTGGATGGTCATCGCAACACCGTAGAACCCGCACGGCCCCTCGCGTGGAGCGGGTCCGCGAAACGGGTACGGGGGCCGGAGCGTTCCCGTACCGAACGGGTCTGTAAGACTGCCCGACGCCATGATTCAGTTACCCGAGCAGCCCGCCGAAGGCCCCGTCCCGACCAGCGCCGACGTGGCGCGGCTCGCCGGCGTCTCCCGGGCCACCGTGTCCTACGTACTGAACAACAACGCGGCCGTACGGATCAGCGATCCGACCCGCCGCCGGGTGCGCGACGCGGCCGCCGAACTCGGCTACGTACCGCACGCGGCCGCCCGGAGCCTGCGCGCCGGACACTCCCGCATGGTGCTGCTGCCCACCGGGAGTTTTCCCGTCGGCCCACTGCACCACCGCTTCCTGCGCGAGCTGGAATCCGGACTGCGCCGCCTCGACTACACCGTGGTCCAGTACGGCTCCCTCGGACTGGACGCCGACGACGCGGCCCGCGCCTGGGCGGAGCTCCGGCCCGTCGCCGTCATCGCCCCCGGCTCCGTCCCCCTCACCCCGCAGGGCACAGCCGTGCTCCGGCGCTCCGGCGCCAAGGCGGTGATCACGCTCGGACCGCAGCCCGTGGCGGGTGCCCACGCGCTGATCATGGACCAGCGCAAGGTCGGCAGCTGCGCCGTCCGGCACCTGCTGGAACGCGGCAGGCGCCGGATCGGCGTGGTGATGCCGGAGGGACCCGGCCTCGCGCCGTTCGCCGAACCCAGACTCGCCGGCGCCCGGCAGGCCGCCGCCGGCACGGCCCGGATCGAGCCGCTGCCGCTGCGCCACGACGAGGAATCGGCCGCCGGGCTCGCCGCCCGCTGGCGCACACTCGGCCTGGACGCCGTCTTCGCGCACGACGACATCCACGCGATGCTCCTGATGCGCGCGCTGCAGGACGCGGACATCGAGGTCCCCGGCGAGACCGCGGTGGTCGGCGCGGACGACCTGATGCTGGCGAGACTGCTGAGGCCCAGGCTCAGCAGCGTACGGATGGAACTGGACACGGAGCAGCCGCTCGCCGATCTGGTCGACCGGTTGGTACGGCACCCCGGGAAGGAACCCGAACGCCACGACCTGCTGCGGGCACGGGCCGTCCACCGCGATTCGAGCTGAACGGGGCCGCCAGCGCGGCAACGTGCGCGGCGGACCTCCCTTGCCTAGCGTCATGACCATGAGCCATCCGCAGAGTTACGAGATCCTGCTGGTCCCCCAGTTCACCGACGCCAAGGGAGCGGAGGCCTCCGGCACCGGGCGGACCATCCGCTCCGCGGTCGTGGAGGCGACCGGTGCGACGGGCGAGTCCGGCTACCCCCGGTACGCCGGGGAGGGCATGGTGGCCGACATCGACCCGGCGACCCACACCGTCGAGGCCATTCTCATCGACGGCTCGGAACTCGACTACGGACTCACGGCCCGGATCTCGGAGAAGCCCGTCGGGGAGAAGTCCGTCCCGGAGAACCACGCCCCCGAGAAAAACACGGACGGCTGAGTCCGCCGCCCCACAACGCACCGGGGCCCGGCCTCGACGGCCGGGCCCCGACGGGCTTC
>CBRG010000061.1 GCA_000470535.1 Streptomyces sp. AW19M42 | reverse complement strand
CCGGCCGCCGGCTCGCCGCCGGTGAGCAGGCGCAGGCCGTCGGTGCGGGCGACGAGCCGGCCCTCGGTGTCGAACAGGCTGAGTTCGCCCCGGAGTTCGGCGGGCAGGCCCGGGGCCGCGGACTCGTTCCGTGTCTCCTGCGGGGTGGGGCCTGGCACCTCGAACCACAGCGGTTCGCCCTGCCAGGGGTAGCGGGGCAGCTCACGTACCGGGTCCGGGTCCGGTTCGACGTGCTGCCAGCGGATGCCGGCGCCCGCCGTGTACAGCTCGGCGAGTGCGGCCCGGGAGCTGTGTACGGCGTCGGTGTCGCGGCGCAGCGTCGCTACCACCAGGCCGTCGGCGCCGGCGGCGGCCATGGTCCGCAGGAGGGGCTGGGTGAGCACCGGGTGCGGCCCGATCTCCAGGAAGACGCGGTGTCCGGCGTCCACGGCGCGGGCGGCCGCGTCGGCGAACCGGACCGGCTCGCGCACGTTGCGGCCCCACCAGGCGGCGTCCAGGGCGGGTTCGGGCCCGTCGGGGGTGACGCCGCTCGTCCGCAGCAGGGGCAGGGTGGGCTCGCCGGGGGTCAGGCCGGCCAGCAGTTCGGTCAGTTCGGCCCGGTGCGGGTCCATCTGGGGGCTGTGGAAGGCGTACGTGCCGGGCATGTCACGGCAGGTGACGTCACGGGCGGACAGCCGGCCGGTCAGCGCGGACACGGCGCCCTCGGTGCCGGACACCACGCAGGAGGACGGACTGTTGACGGCGGCCAGGCAGAGTTCGTCGCCGAACGGCTCAAGCAGCGGCAGCAGTTCGGCCTCGGGCAACGCGACGGCGGCCATCCGGCCCCGGCCCGCGGAACGTTGCAGGAGCCGTCCCCGGTGGACGGCGATGCGGACGGCGTCGGGCAGGCTCAGCGCACCGGCGACGTACGCGGCGGTGATCTCGCCCATGCTGTGGCCGATGACGGCGGCAGGTTCGACGCCCCAGGAACGCCACAGCGCGGTCGCGGCGATCTGCACGGCCAGGACGACGGGCTGGGCGATCTCGGTCTCGGCGAGCCGGGAGTGGTCGGCGCCCGCGCGCAGTTCCTCGGCGGGCGACCATCCGGCGGCCTGCCGCACGAGGGCGTCGACCTCGTCCAGCGCGCTGGCGAACACGGGCTCGGCGTCCAGGAGTTCGCGGCCCATTCCGGCCCACTGCCCGCCCTGACCGGAGAAGACGAAGCACACGGGGAGGCGTTCGGCTTCCTCGTCGGGCAGGGCTGTGCCGGCGTCGTCGGAGGCGTCGGAGGGGTCGGGAGCGGCGAGGAAGGTGTCGAGTTCCGCGGCGAGACCGGCGGCGGTGGTGCCGGTGACGGCGAGCCGGTGCTCGCCATGGTGGGTCCGCAGCCTGGCGGCGCCCGCGGTCCAGGGTGCGAGGTCGGCGTCGGGGCGGGCGAGGAGGTGGTCGCGGTGGGCGCCGGCCAGTTCACGCAGCGCCTTGCGGGTACGGGCGGACACCGCGAGGACGCGGGTCCCGGTGGCGGCGGGCGCGGCGGGGCCGGCGGAGGGCGTCCGGGGGGCGGGGGCCTCGACGATGACATGGGCGTTGGTGCCGCTGAGGCCGAAGGCGCTCACCCCGGCGAGGCGGGGGGTGTCCTGCGGCCAGTCGGTCGGCTCGACGGGCACGCTCACCGGCCAGCGGTCCCAGCGGATCGCCGGGTTCGGGTGGTTGAGGTGGATGTTCGGGGGGACCAGCCCGTGGTGGACGGCGAGGGCGGCCTTCAGCAGGCCGGCGACTCCGGCGGCGCCGTCGGTGTGGCCGAGGTTGCTTTTGAGCGAGCCGACCAGCAGCGGGGCGCCCGGGTCGCGTCCCTCGCCCAGGACCCGGGCCAGGGCGCTCATCTCCAGCGGGTCGCCGAGCGGGGTGCCGGTGCCGTGGGCCTCGACGAAGCCGATGTCGGCGCCCGCGGCCCCGGCGGCGGCCAGTGCGTCGCGCAGCAGGTTCTGCTGGGCGGCGGCACTGGGCACCGTCAGGCCGGCGCTGTGGCCGTCGTGGTTGACGGCGGAGCCGCGGATCACGGCCAGCACCCGGTCCCCGTCGGCGTGCGCGTCGCTCAGGCGTTTGAGTACGAGGACCACGCATCCGTCGCCGCGGACGATACCGTCGGCCGCGGCGTCGAAGACCTTGCACCGGCCGTCGCGGGCCATCGCGCCGACCTTGGACATGAAGATCGTCAGTTCCGGAGCGAGGAGCACGTTGGCCCCGGCGACCAGCGCGGTGTCCGACTCGCCCATGAGCAGGCTCTGCCGGGCCAGGTGGGCGGCGACGAGGGAGGAGGAGCAGGCCGTACTGAGCGCGAGGCTCGGCCCGTTGAGGCCCAGGAGGTAGGACAGCCGCCCGGGCCCGAAGCTCGCCTCCTTCCCCGACGCGTACCAGGGGTCGATGCCCGCGCGGCCGGCCTCCTGCGCGTGGCGCAGGAAGTAGTCGGCGCCGAGCCCGCCGGACCACACCGAGGTGCGTGTCCCGGCCAGGGTGCCCGGCACGATGCCGGCGTTCTCGAGCGCCTCCCAGGCGACCTCGATCAGCAGCCTCTGCTGGGGGTCGATCTGCCGGGCCTCCCGCGGCGCGATGCCGAAGAAGCCCGCGTCGAAGCGGTTGGGGTCCGGCAGGAACCCGCCCCAGCGCGCGTAGGTGCGGCCGGGCGCGTCCGGGTCGGGGTCGTAGATGCCGGCCAGGTCCCAGCGGGAAGGGGGGACTTCGGTGATGACGTCCGTCCCGTCCTTCAGCAGGTCCCAGAAGGATTCCGGGCCCGTCACCCCGCCGGGGAATCGGCAGCCCGCCCCGACGATCGCCACCGCGTCAGCTGCTGTCGGGGTCATGTGAGCAGTGCCGCCCCGGACGGGGTGGTCAGGCTGCCGAGGTGCTGGTGCCAGAGGTGATCGGGGTCGTTCTCGACCGCGGCGACGATCTTGCGCATGGCTTCCAGCGCCCGCGGCTCGTCGTCGTCGTACACGTCGCCCTGCAGCATCTTCAGGACGTCGAGCCGGTACCTCGGGTCCTGCACGAAGGCCGTGAACAGGATGTTGAGGCGGTAGTAGATGCTGATGAACTCGTACCAGTTGCCGACACCGCGGCGCAGAGTGCGTTCGTACTCGGCGAACCTGGGCTTGCTGAAGTCACCGACCTCGGCGGCGGCGATGATGTCCTTGGTGGCGATGCGGGCGCTGTTGAGGGCGACACTCACGCCGCTGGAGAAGATCGGGTCGACGAAGCGGGCGGCGTCACCGATGAGCAGCCAGTTGTCGCCGGTGATCTCCTTCATGCCGTAGCTGTAGTCGCCCTCGGCCTTGAAGGGGCGGACCCGCTCGGAGTCCTTCAGTGCGCTGCGCAGCTCCGGGCGGCTGCCGACGCAGTCCCAGAAGAAGTCCTCCAGGTCGTCCTTGGAGGCGGTGAAGTACTTCTTCTGCGTGACGACCCCGACGCTGGTGATGGTGTCGGTGATCGGGATCTGCCACACCCAGGTGTCGGTGATCGGCAGGAAGTGGATGAAGATGTAGTCGGCCTTCTTCTTGTCGTGCGACAGCGCACCGCGGTCCAGTCCCTCGAACCAGGTGTGCACCGCGTACTGGTTGAAGACCGGGTCGGGCACCTTCAGCTTCATCTGGCGGCCCAGCATGGTGCCGCGTCCGCTGGCGTCGACCACCATGCGCACCGTGTGGCGGGTGTCGCCGCGCACGGTTCGCAGCACCGGGTTGTCCCCGGAGAAGTCGACGCCGCCGATGCGGGTGTTCTCCATGACCGTGGCGCCGCAGGCGGCGGAGTGCTGGAGCAGGAGCTGGTCGAACTTGCCGCGGTCCACGTGGTAGGTGTGGGCCTGTTCGACGCCGGGCTGATCGCGTTCGTCGAACTCGATCTCGGCGGCGCCCAGTCCGTGGGAGAGGCCGGAGAATCCGAGGGTGGGAATGCCCTCGGGGGCGCCGGAGGTCCAGGCCGCCCCGAACTTGCGGGGGAATCCGGCCTGTTCCACGAGCTCCAGTGCGCCGATGTCGCGCAGCACGGGGGTGGTGGCGGGCACCAGGGACTCGCCGACGTGCGGCCGGGGGAAGGTCTCACCTTCGAAGACCGCCACGGACAGTCCGGCTCGGGCCAGGTAGCTGGCTGCCGTGGAGCCCGCGGGGCCCCCGCCGATGATGCCGATGTCGTAATCAACTGCGGACAAGACTGCTCCTCTGCGATCGGTGTGGTGCGGGTCAGGCCATTGCGGCGGGGTCGCCCTGAAGCCCGAAGACCAGGGCGCTGATGGTGTTGAGCGTCTTGAAGTTGCGGCCGACGATGTGCTCGGGCGGGATGTACAGCCGGTACCGCTCCTGTACGTGGCCGATCAGCTCGGTGGTGTTCAGCGACGTGAGGATGCCGAGCTGGAGCAGCGGCGCGTCGGGCTCCAGGCCCGCTGTCCCCTCGGGCAGGAAACGCTCCTCGATGAACGCCTTCAGTTCGGCGAGGATCTCGTCCTGGGAAATGGTTTCTTCGGGCATGCCTGCTGCCTCCGGGGTCGGGGCGGGAATACGGCGTGATGGCTCGGATGCGCGCCGGCCCAGCCCTCCGTCGGGGGCCGGCCGCTGCGGGCGCTGAGACGTGTCGGGGCTCCGTCGGTGCCGAGTCCCGACGGTTTCCTGTGGGCCGCCGCGGGCAGGCCGGTCCGCAGGTTCCCTGCGGTCGGCCGCGGTACCGGTGCGGTCCGATGGGCCCAACCGTACGCAGCAGCCCCGGCCTGGGCTTCACTCAACGTGATGAATTGCCGGTGGTTCACGGGGCCTCGGACCCCCTACCAAAGAAGGAGGTCCGGGCGGGCCGGACGGCGGGATGAGGGCCGAAGGGATGAGTACCCGCGGCCGTCGCCGTGGGGCGCCCGCAACGGTCAGGATCGGCGCAGGCGTCTGCCTGCCCTCGGCCACAGCGGCGGGCTCACGGCCCTGCCCCCGCCGGAGTCACGAGGGGGGTGGGAGACGGCCCGCGGGGAAGGAGCGGGCCGCCACGGGACGGCGCCGGACCCGGTGCCCCGTGTCCACCCCCGCCCCCGGGCGTCCCCGCGGTGCCCCGGCGGTTCAGTTGCGGTGATCCCTGGAGGTCGAGAGCATTGCTGCGCGCCCAGCCCCTTCCCCAGCTGCTGTGCCTGCCGCACGCGGGCGGCAGCGCGGTGATGTTCCATCCCTGGCGTGCCCGGTTCGCCGACGCCGCCCGGGTGGTCCCGGTGGAACTCCCCGGCCACGGTGGTCGGCGCGCCGAACCCATCGTCCGGGACTTCGACGCCCTCGTGGAGCTGCTGGCCGGCGAGCTGGCCGCCGTGGTCGACGGCCCGTACGTGTTGTTCGGGCACAGCTTCGGCAGCCTGCTCGCCGCCGCACTGGCCCGCGGGCTGCCCGAGCGGACCGGTCACGCTCCCCTGGCGCTGGCGGTCTCCGGCCGCAACGGCCCCTCGGTCCCGCACCCCCGGGCCCCCCTGCACAACGCCCCCGCCGAGGAGCTGCTGCGCGGTCTCCGGGCCCTCCAGGGCTCCCTGCCCGGCGTGGAGCAGAGCCCGGAACTGCTGGCGATCTTCCTGCCGCCCCTGCGCGCCGACCTGGAGATGGCCGAGACCTACCGGTGGCCGCCGCATGCACCGCTGCCGTGTCCGGTGCGGGCAGTGGCCGGCGACCTGGACCCGCTCGTGGACGAGGCGGGGCTGGCCGCCTGGCAACGGGAGACGACGGGACCGTGCCAGGTGGCGCGGGTCCCCGGCGGCCACATGATCCTCGACTCCCCCGGACTGCACCGCTGTCTGGACGGCCTGCTGACCCGTACCGCACCGCTCGTCCGGCGCGGCACCCCTCTCCCGCCATCCCCGAACCCCCAGGAGACATCGTGGACTTCCAACTGAGCGAGGAGCAGTCCGCACGCCGCGAGCGCGTCCAGCGAGAGGTCGCGGAAGCGTTTCCCCCCGGGCGCGCGCCGGACCTCGCCCGCGAGGACTGGCGCACGATGGGCCGGCTCGGCCTGCTCGGCACCAGCCTGCCCGCCGAGTACGGCGGCGGGGGGCTGGGCGCGCTGGACACGGCTCTGGTGATCGAGGCGTTCGGACGGGCCTGCACCGACACCGGCCTGGTCTTCGCCGCGAGCGCGCACCAGTTCGCCTGCTCCGTGCCCATCGCCACCCACGGTACGGACGCGGTCCGCAAGAGCCGACTGCCGGACCTGGTCTCCGGGGCGGCCGTCGCGGGCAACGCCATGACCGAGCCGGAGTCCGGATCGGACGTCTCACGCCTGCGGGTGACCGCACGTCAGGCACCGGGCGGGTGGGTGCTGAACGGCACCAAGAGCTTCGTCAGCAACGGTCCCGTCTGCGACCTCCTGGTCACCTACGCCACCAGCGACCCGGACCTGGGCCATCTGGGGCAGACCGCCTTCCTGGTCGACGCGACCGCGCCCGGTGTCCGCCGCGGCGAGCCCTTCGACAAGATGGGCCTCCGGTCCTGCCAGGCCGGCTCGGTCGAATTCGAGGACTGCTTCGTGCCCGACGAGCAGGTACTGGGAGAGCCGGGGACGGGCGCGGCCGTCTTCCAGGCATCGATGGGATGGGAGCGGGCCTGCCTGTTCGCCGGTTACATCGGCCTGCTGGACCGGCTGGTCGAACGATGCACCCGCTTCGCCCGTGAGCGCCGCCAGTCCGGCCGCCCGATCGGCTCGTTCCAGGCGGTCTCGCACCGCATCGTGGACATGAAACTACGGCTGGAGAGCGCCCGGCTGCTGCTCTACCGGGCCTGCGCGGAGATGGACCTGAGCAAACGCGCGGTGCTGCCCGTGGCACTGGCCAAACTCGCCGTTTCCGAGGCCGCGGTGGCCAGCGCGCTGGACGCGGTCCGGATCTTCGGCGGGCGGGGATACCTCGCCGACGACGGCATCGAGGCCATGCTGCGCGACTCGGTGCCGGCCGTGCTGTTCTCGGGCACCTCGGAAATGCAGAAGGAGATCGTGGCACGGGAGTTGGGACTGTGAGGCTCCACGAACCGGTCGTCGACGCGGCCCGCAGGACACCGCACGCCTTGGCCGTGGACGCGCCCGACGGGCAGCTGGACTACGCGGCCCTGGACCGGCTGGCCGGCCGCTACGCCGCCGCGCTCACCGCCCGCGGAGTACGTCCCGGTGACCGCGTCGTGCTGTGGGCGGCCAAGAGCCTGCACGGGGTGGCGCTGATGCAGGGCTGCCTGCGGGCGGGCGTGCTGTACGTACCGGTGTCCTCGGCCAACCCGCCGCAGCGCACGGCCCGGATCGCCGCGGCCTGCACGGCGGTGCTGGTGGTCACCGACGAGGACGGTGCCGAGACCGCCGCCGACGCCGGGAACCAGGCGCCGCCCTGCGTCACCTTCCGCGAACTGCTCGTCGCGGCCGAGGGCGTACCGGTGCCCGAACCGGTGACCGGATCACCGGACGACGCGGCGTACATCCTGTTCACCTCCGGCTCCACCGGGGACCCGAAGGGAGTGTGCCTGAGCCACCGCAACGCGCTGTCGTTCGTACGGTGGGCCGTCGAGGAGCTGGAGATCGGACCGCGGGACCGGCTCTCCAACCACGCGCCGTTCAACTTCGACCTGTCCGTGTTCGACCTGTACGCGGCGTTCCTGGCCGGGGCCAGTGTGCACCTGATCCCGGAGCACCTGGCGTACGCGCCGGCGCAGTTGCTGGAATTCGTCAACGGCCACGAACTGACCGTCTGGTACTCGGTGCCGTCCGCGCTGACCCTTCTGATGACGCGGGGCGGGCTGCTGGACCGGCCGGCACCACCGTCCCTGCGGGTGTGCGTCTTCGCCGGTGAACCGTTCCCTCCGGTGCCACTGCGCCGGCTGCGGGACGCCTGGCCGCGGGTGCGGCTGTTCAACTGGTACGGGCCCACCGAGACCAACGTCTGCACCTCCCACGAGGTGCGCGACGCGGACCTGGCGACCGGGCGGGCCCTGCCCATCGGCACCGTCTGTTCCGGCGACACCCTGCACCTGGGCGATCCGGAACCGGGACAGCGCGGGCGCGAGCTGCTGGTCTCCGGGCCGACCGTCATGCTGGGCTACTGGGGCCGGCTGCCGCAGCAGGGCCCGTACGCCACCGGCGACCTGGTCGAACCGGACGACGAGGGGCTGCTGGAGTACCTGGGCCGGCGCGACCAGATGGTGAAGATCCGCGGCAACCGGGTGGAACTCGGCGAGATCGAGACCGCGCTCGGGCTCCACCCGCTGGTGCGCGAGGTCGCGGTACTGGTCTTCGGCGAGGGCATGGAGGCGCGACTGCACGCCGTGGTCGTCGGCCCGGAGCCGGACGCCGGACCGGACCTCCTGGAGCTGAAGCGGTGGAGCGCGCAGCGGCTCCCCACCTACATGATGCTGGACTCCCTGAGCCTGGCGGACGAACTCCCGCGCACCGACAACGGCAAGACGGACCGGCGTCTGCTCAAGAAGGCGCTGCTGTCCCCACGTTCACCGAGCTGACCGGACGGCGCCACCCGGCCACCCGGCCACCCGCGGCGCCCCTCCCGCGGCGTGCGAGCAGAGCCCGCTCCGCTCCCTCTCCCCCTCCAGTCAGGAGTCCCCATGTCCATGTGGTTCCGAGACCTGCCGCCCGACTGCGTGGTGTTGGCCGACGTGGCGATCGCCGTCCTCGCGGGCGCGGGCCTCGTCCGCGCGGCCCGCCGACTGCGCCAGCCCGCCGTGGTCTGGGAGATCGCCGTCGGCATCATGCTGGGCCCGAGCCTGCTGGGGCTTCTCCCCGGCGATCTGGACACCCGCCTCTTCCCGATGGCCCAGCGCCCCACACTCACCGCCATGTCCGAACTGGGTCTGCTCTTCTTCATGTTCCTGGCCGGCTGGGAGATGAACCCCCGCACGCTGCGCAGCGGCCGGTCGGCGGTGGTGACCACGGCGCTGTCAGCGATGGCCGTGCCGTTCGTCATGGGCGCCGCCCTGGCCTTCGTCCTCTCCACCGACCACCGGGGGCAGACCTCGGCCTCCGTCTTCGCCCTCTATCTCGGCACCACCATGGCGATCACCGCCTTCCCCGTGCTGGCCCGCATCCTCCAGGACACCGGTCTGGGCCGCACCCAGGCCGGTGTCCTGTCCATGACCTGCGCGGCGATCGGTGACGGCATCGCCTGGTGCCTGCTGATCGTGGTCGTCGCCGTGGCCTCGGCGGACGGGGCCGGCCAGGTCTGGCAGACGCTGCTGATGTCCGCGGTCCTGGGCGCGATCCTCTTCGGCCTGGTGCGTCCGCTGCTGGCGCGCTGGGCGGCCCGGACCGAGCGGGACGAGGCAGCGGGCAAGGGCGGCACGGACGGCAGCCGCGCGTTCCTGCTCGCCGGTTCCTTCGCCCTGCTGTGCGGCTGCGCCACCGCGTGGATCGGCATCCACCCGATCCTGGGCGCGTTCGCGGCCGGCCTGGTGATGCCGCGTGCGATCGGACCGCGCACACGTCAGGCCGTGGAGGCGCCGATCGCCCGGGTCAGCGCTCTGCTCCTGCCGGTCTACTTCATCGTCACGGGCCTGTCGGTCGACATCAAGACCATCGGCTGGGCGGGCGCCGGGGAGCTGTGCCTGATCATGGTGGTCGCGGTGGCCGGCAAGTTCCTCGGCTCGGTGATCCCCGCCCGGTCCTTCGGCGTACCCTGGCGGGAGGCGGGCGCGCTGGGCATTCTGATGAACACCAGGGGCCTGACCGAACTCGTCGTGCTGGGCATCGGCCACGACCTCGGGGTCATCGACGACCAGCTCTTCTCGGTCATGGTGATCATGGCGCTGCTCACCACGGCGATGGCGTGCCCGCTGCTCCGCCTGATCGGCGTCAAGGCGCCCGCCGCCCCCATCTCCCCGGCCGATTCCGACGACACCCCGGCCCGCTCCGGCTCGGCCCGGAACTAGGGCCTGCCGTCAGACCGCCGGGGCGCCCGTCAACACCGGCGGCCTTCGCGCAGGGCTGCGACTCAGGTGGAGCCGCCGCCGGTGAACGGGTCGAGGGCGGTGCCGCCCTCGGGGCAGGCCCCCTTGACGCAGCATTTGCCCCCACCGCGTTCGCTCTATGGGTACGCGGAGGCCGCCGCCGCCCTCAAGCCTGAAGAGACCTGGCTGCGGCACCACATCAAGAGGCTGCCGCACAGCAAGCGCGACGCGCGTCATGACGCTGATCTCCCCTACGCCCCAACGGCCCCGGAAGCGATCCGGGGCCGTTCCACTGTCCCGCCGCCCCGCGTCACGACGAGTCGCGCACGACCAGCTCCGTCGGGAGCACGATCTGCGGACGCTCGTCGCTCTCGCCCGCGATCAGGTCGAGGAGCACCCGGGTCATCGTGCGGCCCATCTCCTCGATCGGCTGCCGCACGCTCGTCAGGGCCGGGTCCATGTGCCGGGCCACCGCCGAGTCGTCGAAGCCGATGAGGGCCACGTCGTCCGGGATGCGCCGGCCGGCCTCGCGGAGCACCTGGCGGGCGCCTGCGGCCATCAGGTCGGAGGCGGCGAAGACCGCGTCCACGTCGGGGCGACGGGCGAGCAGCTCGCGCATGGCGCGGACGCCGCCCTCCTCGGAGAAGTCGGCGGGGGCGATCAGCCGCTCGTCGGGTTCGAGGCCCGCGTCGGCCAGGGCCTTGCGGTAGCCGTCCAGGCGGCGCTGGGAGGCGTAGACGTCGAGTCGGCCGGTGATGGTGGCGATGGAGCGGCGGCCCCGGGAGGCGAGGTGCTCGACGGCTCCTCTGGCGCCCTCGAAGTTGTCGGAGTCGACCGAGGGCAGCGGCTCCGCGGCGGACCTGCGGCCGTTCATCACGGCGGGCATGCCCAGCTGCTCCAGCAGGTCGGGCAGCGGGTCGTCCGCGTGCACGGAGACCAGCAGCACGCCGTCCACACGATGGGCGGTGAGGTACTGGGCCAGCCTGCGGCGTTCGCGGTCGCTGCCGACCAGGGTGAGCAGCAGCTGCATCTCGGTGTCGGCCAGGGCCGCGCCGACCCCGCGGACGATGTCGGAGAAGTAGGGCTCCGCGAAGAAGCGGCTCTCGGACTCCGGCACCACGAGCGCGATGGCGTCCGTGCGGTTGCCGGCCAGGGCGCGGGCGGCGCGGTTGGGCACGTAGCCCAGCTCGGCGACAGCCGCCTCCACCGCCTCCCGGGTGTGGGCGCTGACCCTCGGGGAGCCGTTGATGACCCGTGAGGCCGTGCCGCGGCCCACTCCCGCCCGTGCCGCGACTTCCTCCAGCGTGGGCCGGCCCCCACTCCGTACTCGCGCTGCCGTCATGGCTGCCTCCCGTTCGCGGTCAATTTCTCACAGTCGGATAACCAAACCAAGTCCTGGCGTTGGCTCTCTCGACACTCGACGGGACCGGACGGCCGCTCCCCCACCCCCACCATGGGAGCGCTCCCAATCTACGCGTGTGGTCAAACGGCCCACGTGGGCCGGGGGTGCTGCCGTACGCGGCAGACCTCCGGACACGGCTGAGACCCGGCACGGGGCCGGGTCTCAGAGGTGGTGGCCGCTCAGGCGGTGACGGTCAGCCCCCGCGGAAGTGAGGGAGGTTGGCCGTCAGGGCTTCAGGCGGGGCCGGTCGGCGGCAGGCCGTGGCGGCGGATCACGTCGGCGTACCAGTGGGCGCTCGCCTTGGGAATGCGACGCTGGGAGGCGTAGTCGACGTACACGGTGCCGAAGCGCTTCGAATAGCCGTACGCCCACTCGAAGTTGTCCATCAGCGACCACAGGAAGTAGCCCCGGACATCGGCGCCGTCGGCCACCGCGCGCTGCACGGCGTCGAGGTGGCCGTGCAGGTACGCGATCCGCTCGGGGTCCTCCACCCGGCCCTCCGGCGAGACGTAGTCGTCGAAGGCGGCGCCGTTCTCCGTGACCATCAGGGGCAGGCCCGGGTGGTCACGGGTGACGTCCATGAGGAGGCTGTAGAGCCCGTTGGGGTCGATCGACCAGTTCATCGCGGTGCGCTCCTTCCCCTCGGCCAGGTGGAAGGCGACGTGCTCCGAGCCGGGCCACGGAGAGTGGTCGCTGGCGCCGTGTCCGTCGTTGCGCGTGTCGCCGGAGCCCTCCGCGGGCGTGGAGACCAGCGTCGGGGTGTAGTAGTTGACGCCGAGCACGTCGACCGGGCGGGAGATGGCGGCCAGGTCGCCGTCCTGGACCAGCTGCGACCAGTCCACCAGGTGCCTGGTGTCAGCGATCAGGTCCTCGGGGTACTCGCCGCGCAGCATCGGACCGGTGAAGATCCGGTTCCCCACCGCGTCGATCCGGCGGGCGGCGTCGGCGTCCGCCGCGCTCGCGGTGAGCGGGCGGACCTGGTGGAGGTTGAGGGTGACCGAGGTCTGCACGGCAGCGGGGAGTTGACCGCGCAGAACCTCGATCGCCCGGCCATGGGCGAGGTTGAGGTGATGGGCCGCCCGCAGCGCGGAGGCGGGCTCGGTGCGGCCCGGCGCGTGCACACCGGAGCCGTATCCGAGGAAGGCCGAGCACCACGGCTCGTTGAAGGTGGTCCACGTCCCGACGCGGTCGCCGAGGGCGCCCGCCATGATCGCGGCGTAGTCCGCGAACCGGTCCGCGGTCACCCGCTGCGGCCAGCCGCCGGCGTCCTCCAGCTCCTGGGGCAGGTCCCAGTGGTAGAGGGTGGCGACCGGGGTGATGCCGGCTTCGAGCAGCTCGTCGACGAGCTTGCGGTAGAAGTCGAGGCCGCGCTCGACGGCGGGTCCGCGCCCGGTGGGCTGCACCCGGGACCAGGAGATGGAGAAGCGGTACGCCTTCAGCCCGAGCCGCTTCATCAGCGCCACGTCGTCGCGGTACAGGTGGTAGTGGTCGGCGGCGATGTCTCCGGTGTCGCCGTTGCGGACCTTGCCCGGCGTACGGCTGAAGGTGTCCCAGATGGAGGGGGTGCGGCCGTCCTCGGCCGCGGCGCCCTCGACCTGGTAGGCGGCGGTGGCCGCCCCCCAGACGAAGCCTGTCGGAAATCTCGTTGCCTCGGGCGCCTGCTTCGGGGCGATGTCGGGTCGTACAGCAGTCATGCGGGAGCGCTCCCAGGAGTGGACGGACAGGGGCGGGTAAGCGTGGTGCTCCGGGGCCCGTACGGCCCGCGGTCAGGTACGGGCCGTACGGGACTTCCGGCAGCGGTCATCGACGGGGGGTGTCAGCCCTTGACGGCGCCGGACATGATCCCGCCGACGATCCGCTTTCCGAAGACCACGAACACCACGAGCAGTGGCAGCGTGCTGATCAGCGCGCCGGCCATCACGATGCTCTGGTCGGGGGTGTAGGAGGCGCTCAGCTGGCCGAGGGCCACCTGGAGCGTGGGGTTCTGCTGGTTCAGCGCGAGGTAGGGCCAGAAGAAGTCGTTCCACGCCTGGACGAAGGTGAGCATGCCGAGCACCATCATCGCCGGGCGGGCCACCGGGAGCACGATGCTCAGCACGATACGGAAGTTGTTCGCCCCGTCGATCTTGGCGGCCTCGATCAGCTCGTACGGGAGCGCCTCGCTCAGGTACTGCCGCATGAAGAACACGCCGAACGCGCTGACCAGCGTCGGGAAGATCACCGACTCCAGATTTCCGCCCCAGCCGAGGTCGGCCATCATCATGAACAGCGGGACGACGCTGAGCTGCGGCGGGATCGTCAGGGTCAGGATGACACCGGTCATCAGGGCGCCACGGGCCCGGAAGCGCATCTTGGCGAAGGCGTAGCCGGCCAGGGTGCAGAAGAAGAGCGTCGCCACCGTGATGCAGCCGGAGACGATGACGCTGTTGACGATCGCCTTGCCCAGATGGGCCTGGGTCCAGGCGGCGTCGAGGTTGTGCATCAGCCGGCCCCCCGGCAGGAACGGCGGTGTGGTGGCCAGTACTTCGTCCTGGGTGTGGGACGCGGCCACCAGGGTCCAGTACAGCGGGAGCAGTGAGCCGATGCCTACGACGGCCAGGGCGATGTAGGCGAACGGACCGCCCTGCAGCTGCTTGCCCGCGCCGGGCCTGAAGCGGCTCGCGCGCTTGGGCGCGCGGTGCTCGGTACGTGCCGGGAGGGCGGTCCTCGGAACTTGGGTGGGGCTGGTGATGGTCATGGATATCGCTCCCGGTCAGACCGCGGATTTGCGTACGAAGCGGCCGAACAGCCAGTTGATCCCGGCGATGATCAGCAGGAGGGCGAGCATCGCCCAGGCGACTGCGGCGGCCGGACCGAGATGCCCGAGGTGCCAGCCGTAGTTGTAGAGGTAGACGCTGAGGGTCTCGTACTGATTCTCGTTTCCGCCGGTCGCGCCGATGGCGCCGCCCTCCAGCAGCAGGGGTTCACCGAACAGCTGCATGGCACCGATGGTCGAGATGACGATCGTGAACAGGATCGTGGGCCGCAGCGAGGGGATGGTCACCTTGCGGAACTGCTGCCAGCGCGAGGCGCCGTCGAGCGAGGCGGCCTCGTACAGATCGGACGGCACGGCCTGCATCGCCGCCAGGTAGATCAGGGTGTTGTAGCCGGTCCAGCGCCAGATCACGATGACCGAGATGGCGATCTTCGACGTCCATTCACCGTTGGCCCAGTTCGTGTGACCGAGACCGACGAAGTGCAGCACCCAGTTCAGCAGACCGCCGTCGGCCCGGAAGACCAGGGCGAAGACAAGGGCGGCGGAGGCCACAGAGGTGGCGTACGGGGTGAGGATGATCGTCCGCCAGAAGGTGCTGGCGCGCAGCTTGTAGTTCAGCAGATGGGCCAGGCCGAGCGCGACCAGCAGCTGCGGAACCGTCGACATGACGCCGATCACGAACGTGTTCGTGACGGCTGTCCAGAACTCCGCGTCGTGCAGGATCCTGTCGAAGTTCGCCCAGCCGACCCACTCCATCTGGTCCAGGCCGGTCATCTCTACCCGGTGCAGGGCGATCCAGCCGGTGTAGATCAGCGGATAGAGCCCGAAGGCGCCGAAGACGAGGAAGAACGGGGCGATGTAGGCGTACGGCGATGCCTTGTCGTCGAAGCGCCAGAGCCGGCTCCGCCACACCTGCCGACGGGCGTTCACCGGTTTCTGCTGGGAGCCGCGGGGCGGCGGTGCGTATGCGTCCCGGGTGGGAGTCGAGGTGGCCACGGGCGGGAGTCCTTCCCTGGATTGCTTGGATACCCGGGTACGGGCGGCGGCGTCCGCGGTGGGCTTCCGTGGGGCGGCCGGGGGAGGTACCCGGCCGCCCCACGGAAGCCCACCGGGAGACGGGCCGCCCCGGCGCGGGATGGGGACACGCAGGCGCGGG